>CAIUHT010000644.1 GCA_903898975.1 uncultured Planctomycetaceae bacterium | reverse complement strand
CCGCCGCAAACACCCCCAGCCCGTCCGGACCCCGAAACTGCGGCCAGTCAGCCGCCAGTCGCACGGGAGTGACCCGCTCTTGAGCCACACAGGTCGCCCCTCCCGGCAGCCCCCCTCCGCTCCACAGCAGGCACAACCCCAGCACCGCGGTCAGCGCGTTCAGCCGCCGCTGCATCACAGCCACCGGATGCCATCGCGAACCAGCCAGCGGTTGTGACCTCATCACTTCCCTTCCGCAGGGGGGCCCGACGCCGCACCCGCTTCGGGCAAATCGGGCGAATCGCCGGGCAGGGCATGCAGCGTGTAGTAACCGACAGTGGGCCACAGTGGTTCCTCGGCCAGATCACCGACCCGCACCTCGTAGACAAACCCGCGGCGCAGACCTGTGCAGTGCAGCGTCACCGTCAGTCGGTCGGGCGACACGTCCACACGTTCAATGGTGGGGCGATGCTGCCCCGAATCGGGCGTGGCATAGCCTCCTTTCCATTCGCGCGTCAATCCCGACAGGGCGTACCGCGAGGGCTCGGCGGCCCTCTCCGCCACGATCGGGCGGGTGAATCGCAACTGCAGCCCTTCCGGCCGAACCGAAATGGACCGCAATCCCTGGGGAACCTCTGCCGACGGAACCAGCCGCACCACTTCCCCCACGTTGGCGCCGCCGGTCCAGCCACTGTCGTGGATCGCTCCAATATAAATCTCGCCCCGCGGTCCCTGTGTCCCACAGAGTGTCCCCAAAAAGCCCCGCGCCGGTCCCTGCCGACGCGTCTCCGCCGTCAGCAGTTGCTGGGGAGCCAGGCTGAACGGAAACACCGCCCCCTGCCACCGCCCGGCGATCTGCTCGACCTGGAACCGCACCAGGAATCGGGAATCGTACTCGCAGCCCACGCCATCGCCTGCGAACGCCCCCTGGGGGTCGGCGTTCAAAAAGAACAACCCGTTCACACTGCGGGTCCACGGATGCGGAACCTGGATCGCGGGCGAGCGCGGAGCCTGATCGGAAGGCTCTTCAAACAGGCTGGGAACCCCGTACCGCCCCCCTTCCACCAGGTGGTTGATCTCGTTGAAGGGATTCTGCACCCCCTGGTTGTCGCTGACAAACACCTCGTCGGCCGCGTTGATCGCCAACCCCATCGGGAATCGGAACTGGTGCCCCATCGGGGTCAGCCCCCCGTCGCGTTCAATCCGCAAGACCTTGCCCCGCAGGTAGCCCTGCGCGGCGGTCCGCCCCCCCTTCGAATAATCGCTCCCCAGCCCGATGTACAATCGCCCCCGCGAGTCCCGCACCACGCCCGTGGTCCAATCGTGGTAGTCGTCGGTGTAGCCCCAGCCGGTGGCCACCACCTCACGCACGTCGGCCCGACCATCGCCATCGGTGTCTTTCAGTCGCAAGACTTCGGGCTTGTGCGCCACCAGCAGGTCGTGGCCGTCGGCCAGGATGCCGAACGGTGCCGCGAGCCCCTCCTCAAACAGGCTGATCTGCTCGGGAATTCCGTCGCCATCGCCGTCCCGCGCCACATACACCTGCCCCTTCAAAGAACAGAGGGCCAGGCTGCCATCGGGACGCAGTG
>CAIUHT010000643.1 GCA_903898975.1 uncultured Planctomycetaceae bacterium | reverse complement strand
GTGCTGTCTTGAGGCTGATTGGACGCGAATGTTTGCTGAGTTCGAGAGGCAACCCCGTGGGAGACGCGACGGCGAAGCACGGAGGGGCCGGCTTCCGGGCGAGAAGGGGCAGGCTGGACCTGAGGCTGGGCTGTTGGCAGCACCGCGACCACAGAGTCGCCCGCTGCGACCTGGTTGGTGGGTGGGCCCCTGGTTGATCTGCGGCCTGCTGGGTGGGTCCTGGGGTTGCGAGTCGGCGACTCCGGCGACCCCGGCGGCGAATGCCAAGGCGAAGGTGCCTCTCGAGGTCGAATGGGTCTCGCCCGAACAGGCCGAACTGGTGGAGCACGAGGAGTTCTCGGGCCGGCTGGTGGCCGCCGAGGCCGTAGACATCAAGGCCCGCGTGAGTGGCCCGCTTGAGCAGATCCTGTTTCGCGATGGCGACGACATCGAGGCGGGCACCCCGCTCTTCGAACTGGATGATCGCCCTTACGTCGCCGAACAGGAGCGGGCGGCGGCGAGCGTGCGGATGCAGTCGGCCCGATTGGACAAACTTCGTCGGCAGGAACGACGTTCGGCCCGACTGCTCGAGACCCGGTCGATTTCGCAGGAAGATTACGACGACATCGCCTTCGACTTCGCCGAGGCCGAAGCGGGGCTGGCGGCAGCCCAGGCGGCGCTCCGGCTGGCCGAGCTGAACCTGGGTTACACGCGGATCTCGTCGCGGATTGCGGGGCGGATCAGCCGGCACCTGGTGGACCCGGGGAACCTGGTCAAAGCCGACGAGACGACGCTGGCGCGGGTGGTCGATCTCGACCCGATCCACGCCTATTTCGATGTCGATGAGCGGACGGTGCTGCGTCTGCAGCGGCTGGTGCAGGCGGGGCGGGCGACGTCGGCGCGGGAGCAGGAGATTCCGGTCGAGGTGCGATTGGCCGACGAAGACCGGGGGACCCTGTCGGCCCGCTTCAATTTTCTCGACAACGAAGTCGATCCCGACACGGGGACGCTGCAGGCGCGGGCCGAGTTGTCGAACCCCGCCCGCGTGTTGACGCCCGGTTTGTTTGTGCGACTGCGGGTGCCGATTGGCGAGCCCCAGGGGGTGCTGCTGATTCCCGAGGAGGCGCTGGCGAGCGACCAGGGGGAGCGGTTTGTGCACGTGGTGACCGCGGACAACCGGGTGGAACACCGCCGGGTGACGGTGGGCTGGCGCGAAGGGGGCCGGCGGGTGATTCGGACCGGCCTGACCGCGAGCGATCGGCTGATTGTCACGAACCTGCAACGGCTGCGGGCGGGAGATGAAGTGAAGGTGAAGCCGACCCCGCTGCCGGACAAACCGGCTGGAAATCCAGAGGGTGGCCCCAAAGAAACTGGCCGCACTGCGGGTGGTGACAAAGAGGCCTCAAAGAAACAGCTGGGAACCACGGAAGCGTCGCCCAGTGCACCGGTGGGTGTCGATGGGGAAGCCTCGAGTGCCCGTGCGGCGAGTGGTGGCCTGGAGAGAGGCCAGCCAGCCGCCCCGGACGTTGCGCCGGAACGGCCGCCGACAGACAGCGCGGGGGGCGACTCACGCGACGCGAGTTCCGGGAGTGCCGGGGCCTTACAGAAACCGTCGGCCTCAAGCGACG
>CAIUHT010000642.1 GCA_903898975.1 uncultured Planctomycetaceae bacterium | reverse complement strand
GCGGGGACGACCCGTTTGGCTTCGCCAACAAGAAAAAGGGAGCCAAGACCGAGGCCCCCATGACCGATCCCCCCCTGGGCGGGGAAGCGAACGATCCGTTCGGCTTCAACAAGAAGGACAAGGCCAAAGACAAACCGGCGGGCGATGCGCCGAAAGCCGAGAAGCCCGACCCGGCCAAACCAGCGGGCGAGAGCCCGCCGTCGAAAGACAAGCCAGCCGCCCCGTAGCGGACAAACCGACTCCCAGCCACAAGACCCGCCCCAGCACCCCGGCGGCTCTGCTCTCAACCGACCGGAAGCAAAGTCGACCCCGAACTGACCAAGGCTGACGCAGACAGCACGATCGGACCGGGCCAGGTCGCAACGGCAGGCCGTCGACAGCTTGGAACCACTCCTCGTCCCTGCTTCCCGCTCTTCCGTTCCCCCCCGCGCAAGGCGAAGCGTCCCGCAGACCTGACCGGCGCCCCGCACCGGAAGCCCTGAGGCCCCGCCCAATCCTTTGGGCCCCACCGTGGGGCACCCTGCAGCAAGTGCTGCAACCCGCACCGTCGCAAATTGAAACACCCCCTCGTCCACCGGGAGTCAACTGGATAAAACAGGCTTTTTTCAGCCCCCTTGCGAGTTTTCGCCCGTTGGCACGCCCCTTGCAACTTAGTGAGAAAGTCCCGGCCACCGGCGGTGTTGGCCCACTGGCCGGTCCGGGACCAGTCGAAACAAGGCGTGCTGAATGTTGGCCCATTCAGACCGCCTTTTTTTATTCCCACCCATCCGCATTTCCACCCCTTCCGCGGGTTCCCCCGCCGTGGACGATTCCCCCCTCAATCAACCGATCCAATTCGTCAAGGGAGTCGGCCCGCAGCGGGCCGAACTGCTCGCCCGGCTGTCGGTCCAGACCGTCGCCGACCTGCTGTTCATGCTCCCCCGCGACATCCTCGATCTGACGCACGTCACCCCCATGTCGGCCCTCGTCGCCGACGAACACGCCCAGGTCCGGGGACGGGTCGTTGATATCGACGGCCGACCGACCAAGAACGGCGGTTCGATCACCGGGGTCGCCGTCGAACACAACGGCCTTTACGTCCGGGCACTCTGGTTCAACCAGCCCTGGATGCTGCAGAAGTTCCGCCACAACGACTTTGTCCTGATCTCGGGGAAGCCCAAGCGACGGGCGGGCCGCTGGGAGTTTGGCAGTCCCCGCGTGCAGTGGCTCGACCCCGATGACTCGCAGGCCCACGGCGGGGTGCTCACCCGCTACCACCTCACCGAGGGATTGCGGATGGACGACCTCCGCCGGCTGGTCCGGCAGGTGGTCGAGCAGTACGCCGGCCTGGTCGCCGACCCACTCCCCGAAGCCTGGCGCGATCGCTGGCAACTTCCCTCCCTCTCCGCCGCGCTGAGGTGGGTGCACCTGCCGCAGACCCCCGAGCAGTACCAGCAGGGCCGGCACCGCCTGGTGCATCAGGACCTGCTCGAGTTTCAACTGGGGGTCGCCCTCCGCCGCCGGGCCTTCCAGACCCAGGCCCAGGCCCCGGTGCTGCCACGGACTTCGAAGATCGATGCCCGCATCCGCCGGCTGTTCCCCTTCTCGCTCACCTCGGGGCAAGATCGCGCCATCACCGAGATCTCGGAAGATCTCGCCTCGGGGCGGGCGATGCACCGCCTGCTGCAGGCCGATGTGGGAGCGGGCAAAACAGTGGTCGCCCTGTATGCCCTGCTGCAGACCATCGCGGCTGGGTACCAGGCCGCCCTCATGGCCCCCACCGAAGTCCTCGCCCGCCAGCATGCCCAGACGGTCGAGCGCTATCTCGCCCACAGCCGGGTCGAGCGGCAGTTGCTGACCGGCTCCCTCACCCCTGCCGAGCGGAGGCAGGCACTCGCAAAGATCGCCGACGGGTCGGCCCAGCTCATCATCGGCACCCAGGCCCTCATCCAGAAGGGGGTCCAGTTCGCGAAACTGGGGCTGGTGGTCATCGACGAGCAGCACCGGTTTGGCGTCCGGCAGCGGGCCCGGTTTGGCGAAGAGGGCCGACTGCCCCACACACTGGTGATGACGGCGACCCCCATTCCCCGCAGCCTCTGCCTGACCCAGTTCGGCGATCTCGACCTCACCCTCATTCGCGATCTCCCCCCGGGCCGGCAACCGGTCTCGACCCACTGTGTCACCCAGGGTCCGCAGCGGACCAAGGCCTGGGACTTTCTCCAAAAGAAACTCGCCACCGGTCGCCAGGCCTACATCGTCTGCCCGCGGATTGACGGCCGGCCCGCTTCGACCAACCCACCGGCTCAGCCCGCCAAGGCCGGCAGTCCCGCGGCGACACCAACCCGTCCACAGCCCCCAGCCGGTCACCAGGCGCCGGTCGCCCCCAAGGTGACCGCGCCGAACAACCCTGTTCCTGCGACCGGTCCCGCTGGTTCCGCTGTGCCCCCCACGCGCCCGGCCAGTCCGGGAACGACGAGCGGAACCCCCACCGAATTGGGCGAGGCCCCCGCCGGCGATTTGTCGGCGGCCCGCGCGGTGTTCCAGGAGCTTTCCACGGGAGTGTTGAAGCAATACCGGGTGGGGTTGCTGCATGGGCAACTCCCCCCGGCTGAGAAAGAGGAGGTGATGCGTCGATTCCGCGACCGGGAGCTCGACGCCCTGGTCTGTACAACGGTGATTGAAGTGGGGGTCGATATCCCGAACGCGTCGCTGCTGGTGGTGCTGGAAGCCGAGCGCTTCGGCCTGGCGCAGCTGCACCAGTTGCGGGGCCGGGTGGGGCGGGGCGCCCACCAGGGGTACTGCTTTTTGTTCGCGGGGGCGGGACCCGACGCGGGCGATCGACTCGAGATCATGGTCAAGAAGGGGACGGGGTTTGAAGTCGCCGAGGCCGATTTTCAGCTCCGCGGTCCGGGCGACATCCTGGGAAGCCGGCAACACGGCGACCTCCCGCTGCGGTCCGCCGACCTGGTCCGCGACGAAAGCCTGCTGGTCACCACGCGCGACGCAGCCCGCGAACTGGTCGAACAGGGACACCTCGACGGACCCGACCTGGCACCGCTCAAGATCCAGGTGCTGGACCGCTTCGGCGAACTGATGGAAATCTCGGGAGGCGGGTGACTCGTCGCCGCCACCGCACGCAGTTTCTCTTCGCCACCGGTGACTGCCACCCCCCGGCAATCGACGACAACCCCGCTGGGCGCGAACCAACAGCGCGGCGCCAGCCAGCAGGTCGCCCCAGCCGACGGACATGTCGGTCGCTGGATGCGGTGGCCGGCACACGCGGTTCTGCCCCGCCCAACCACAGTCGGCGATCGCGATCGCTGTCGGTGGTGCCTGGGGGCTCAGGCCGAGGCCCAGCAGTCTCGTTCAGGGCGCGAGCGGAGGGAGTTGGCCTCGGCGTCGCCGAGGAATTCATCTTTCGCCGGG
>CAIUHT010000641.1 GCA_903898975.1 uncultured Planctomycetaceae bacterium | reverse complement strand
CCAAGTGCGGTCCAGCGTTCCCGCATCGTTCAACGCCCGCCGGTCATCCAGCGGGCTCTTGTTGGTCAGCGTGAATGCGTCGTCCAGGCCCTCGCAATCCGCGCCGCAATGCCTGTGCGAGCTGAAGCCGGCGTAAGTCGGTCCCTGCCCCAAACAAACCCTGCGCCCAAAGGCGACTGTTGCACTGAGGCGACTGTTGCACTGAGGCGACTGTTGCACTGAGGCGACTGAGGCATTGAGGCGACTGACCGCCTGTGGACCGGCGATTGATCCGGCGATATCCAAGCAACCACGGACGGCGCGATCTCGAGTCGCCAGTCCAGTCGGTGACGGCGCTCACGCTCGTGGCGTCAGAGGCTTGATGACCGACGCTCGCTGGTCCCCCTCGCCGGGCTGACTCCCCTTCGCCCCCTGCTGGCGTGCATGAAGTGCCACGGGTCAGGCCGCGCGGTCCGCCGCTTCCTCAGCGGCGTCGCCAGCTCTCGGTCACTCATCGTCACCCCCCGGAGGCAGCCCCGTTGCTTTTCTGCGCGCGTCAGTGGTCGACCCGTTCGGTTGTCACGCGAGGGCCTGCCTGAAAGCGCGGGGGAGGCGGGGCTTGCCGTTCGATCGGCGCCGCTTCCGCCGACCACCACCGCGGCCACAGTCGCCCCGTCTGCCGGGTGTACTGCATCCAGCGGGCTCCAAACTGCTCGGCCAACGCCTGCTCTTCAATGCCAACCTTGATCACCATCAGCGCAATGTGCGTCGCGGCGACCACCGCCATCGGCCAGTTCGGAACAGTCACCAGCGTGCACAGCATCAGCTGAATGCTGAGAGAGTAGATGGGGTGCCGCACAATCGCGAACGGGCCCCGGGTGAGCAGCGTCTGGTGTTCGCCCGGCAACACCGCCACGCTCCACGCCTTCCCCATCGCGTACCAGCACACCACGGTGGCGGCGAACAGCGCCACCGACAGGCTCGCGGCCCCCATCCGCAGCAGCCACGCCGGGTCGGCCAGTGCCCAGCCCGGCAGTCCGTACCACGCCTGCGAGTGGGTGATGGCCAAGGCAGGCCAGAAGTGCCAGCCGCTGATGGTTGAGATCCAGAGGGGCCAGATCCGGCGTTCACTCGCCAGTCGGGGGACGGTTGCCCCCCGCCGATGCAGTTGCCAGCGAACGTACGCCAGCTTCAAGACCACCGCCAGCCAGTAGGCCGAGATCACAGTGGTGACGAGGGTGGCGGGCAGGTCGAGCATGGGTCGGTGGGAAGGGATCGAATGGCCCGAGGATGCGGATCGTGTCGGTTGTGGCTGCTGGTGGGTCCCTCCGTGGATCACGTGGTGCCGGTTGAAATGCCCCCGCCGGTTTGGCTGGCGCGCCGCGCACTGTCTCCCGATATCTCATCGACACACCTCGGCGGATCATTGGAGACTTGGCTTGAGGAATTCACTTTCGCACGAACAAGTCGAACATGCGGGCTCGGCAGCCCGGGTGACGACCCTGTTCGCCGACCGACTTCCCGGTCTCGACGCCCTGCGCGCAGTCGCCATGCTGCTGGGCGTGGTGGTGCATGCCTGTGTCCCCTACTCGGCCACCGGCCTCGACAGGCTGCTGTGGCCCGTGCCCCCCGTCCAGACCTCCCGGGTCTGCGAGGTGCTCTTCTGGAGCATCCACGCCTTCCGCCTGCCGCTGTTCTTCTTCCTCGCCGGGCTCTTTTCAGAACAACTCTTCCAGGCCCGAGGCCCGCAGGGCTTTGCCCGCCATCGCCTCCTCCGCCTGATGGTTCCTTATTACGTAGGGCTGGTCACCATCCTCCCCCTCAATCTGCTGGTCTGGACCTGGGGCTGGACGCGCAATGACGGTGCCACCTGGTGGCAGGCCCTCAGCCCGTTCGAAAGCTTCCCCCCCGCTCTGCAGGCCCATTACTTCGGCCCCGCCCATCTCTGGTTCTTGATGGACCTCGGCCTCATCACCCTGGCCTATGGCCTCCTCCGCTGGGACTGGAACCCCAACCCGCATCAGCCCCCCAGCCTCACGCTACCCCCCCGCTTGACCCCCTGGCTCCCCACCCTCTGCGCCATTCCCGCCGCAATCTGCCTCTGGGATGACCTCTCGCCGTTCGACCAGCACCACAACTCGTTCGTCCCGCACACCGTCCGGATGGCGTATTTTGGCTGGTACTTCCTGCTGGGAGTTCAGCTCTATCGCCGCCCGGCACTGCTCGAGCAGTTGACCCGCGCCCCGGCCCGGCAACTGCTGGTCGCCCTGCTGTGTGGTGCCGGGGTCGCCTGGCTCACCCCGCGACACAAGCACAACCCCTTCGACGAATCGGGCCTGTGCGGGCTGGCCTGCCTGGTCGCAGGTACCGCGACCCACTCCCTGCTCGGACTGGTCGGACTGGCACTCCGCTGGCGACCGCACGCGGGCGTCTGCCGGTATCTCGCCGACGCCGCCTACTGGGTCTACCTCTGCCACCTCCCGCTGGTGGGCTTGGGGCAGTTGCTGCTGCAGCCACTCGCCTGGCCCGCGGCGCTCAAGATGGCGCTTGTCACAATTGGGGCGGCACTCGTCGGGCTGGTCAGCTACGACCTGTGCATTCGGTACAGCTT
>CAIUHT010000640.1 GCA_903898975.1 uncultured Planctomycetaceae bacterium | reverse complement strand
GGAGGCTGTTCCCCAGAACGCTCATTGGCCCTGCTGCAGGCCGAGATTCGCAACGCCCCGTACGCTGGCGAAGTGCGATTGGTGCGATTTCGTCCCTCCCGGTGAAGCCACCCTGCGGAGAAAACACGCCCGCCATTCGCAGGCAGTGAGCCAAGGGTTGGGCGGAGTGTCATGGAAGCAGGGGCATCCCTGCTTGCCGATTGCCCGTGGCGGTCAGATCGTGGCAGTCCCGGCTTGGAATCCTGCGGAAGTCCCTCTCGTTTCTCCGGGCTTTTGACGGCGCCGCAGGCTGGTGTTGGTCCCCAACAGAAATTATCCGAGTGTGACATTTCTCTTGTGGACGCGACCTGACAGTTGGAGCGAAACGTGTGACATTTGCCCCGGGGCCTGAGGACTGACACGGGTGGACATGCAGGCTCGACAATTGCAACGTGTTTGATAAACTCGCGGCTCAATCGATTTGCTGGTGGTTGTGGTTTTGAACCGAGTGGTGTTCACCCTCGGAAGGCTGTCGCAAAATCGGTTGAGCTTTACCCTTTTCCGAACAGGATTCTCTCGTCATGGACTATTTTTCACACTCGGAAGTTCCGTCCCTCTGTCTGCGTGACAGGCAGCGAACCGAGGCCTTTCGCGAGGCCATTGCCCGCGTGGTGCGGTCCGGGGATGTGGTGCTCGATGCCGGTTCGGGCAGCGGTGTGCTGGCCCTGCTCGCCGCCCGGCAGGGGGCCAGGCAGGTCTTCGCCGTCGAAGTCGACCCGGCCCTGTGCGACACGCTGGAGCGCAACGTCGCAACCAATGGCTACGCGGGAGTGGTGCAGGTGATCTGTGCCGACGTCCGCACGGTGGACCTGCCTGTGGCGGTCGATGTCGTGCTCGCCGAGATGATCGAGACCTGGCTGCTCGACGAACTGCAGGTTCCCGCGCTCAATGCCCTGCGGGCCAAGGGGATTGTGCGGCCCCAGACGCGGGTGATGCCCCACCAGTACGACGCGCTGCTGACGTTGGGCCAGATGGACTTTCGGTTCTACGGCCTGGAACTTCCCTTCCCCATCCACGACTGGCCCGATCTGGTCGACCAGGCGGTCTGGCTGCCCATGCCCTTCCAGCCGCTGTGTGAGACGACAACCGCCTTCACCGCCGATCTCACCACCCCCCTCGATTCGGCTCTCGATCTCACCCTCGCGGTCACCCCCCAGATCTCGGGGACCGTCAATGCCGTCTGCCTGTCGGGGCTGGCGCACCTGGGGGGAGGCGTGACCCTGGGAGCGACGCCAGCGTTCAACGGCAATAAACTGCTCCCCATTGAGCCGTTCGAGGTGGTCGCGGGACAACCGCTCCGCGTGCGGGTGACAGGTTCGCGCGGCGGCTCCAGCGGCCTCGGTCGATTCGCCGTCGCCCGGGTTCCCAGCTGACGCGGCGCGGCACCTCGGCCCACGAAATCAGGCGGCGTCCCGCAGCGCAGCGGCCACCCCGCTACCACTCACAGCGCCTCGTCGCCCGGTTCGACGGCTGGCGTCGCGCAATGATCGCGCTACCAGATCGGCCGACGTCGACAGGTGACTCTGGTTGTCACAGCAAGGGACCGAATTCAGGGGGAGAGATGTCCCGGCCTGCAGTGCGAGCGAGTGTCGCCAATTCGCTGTTGGAGTCACACCCAGCGCAAACGCGGCAAGAGCCGACGGAGCGCGTTGGTCCCGGCGCTCGGATTTCAGCGAGCGCCGGGACATCCTCAGCGATTGCGGTGCGAATCGTGTGCCGGTTCAGCGAAGAGAAAACCGCCGACTGGCAATCTCGTGATTTCCGAAAACCATCGCGGTGGGAGCGGACTCCGAAAAGGCTGGCCAGGTCGGTCGCCCCACGACTTCGGGCCGCCCTGTCCGCATGAAAGCCTCCCAATAGTCGAGCATCGCTGCGCTGATTCGACGCCCCTCTGCGGAGTCTTCAACTGGCAGCGTCTCGTCCTCCCGTCCCCCACCACTGACCCCGCCGGCTCCTCCACCCCGGCGCGAATTCAGCGCGCGATTTGCCGTCTGTTCGTTTCGGAAGCCAAATTGGCGGGCGGTGGACTGGCCGATCGTACCGAAGGCATAGGCGACCGACTCGCCGTGCTGGGCGGCGTGCCGATTCGCGCGGGACCCGGGGGGCACATGCGTCAGTTGGAAGAGATACACAGGCTGGCCGACATGGGCCATGTGCCGGGCGTGTTCCAACTGAAAGCCGAACGCGCCGCTGGTCGCGATGTCATCGCCCAATTCCCGGGCGCCAGATTCGCCATTGGCCGCTCCCATCAGCACTGGAACTCGTGACTGTTTTCCGGCTGCGAAGGTCTCTGCCGGGACACGGGTGACCAGTCGGCCATCCACAATCGGTTTGACTGGCAGATCGAACTTGCGCAGGAGCGTGGTGCTGATTGCCAGATCACTGCCCGGAAGGCGACGGAGACTGGCGGCGGTTACGGCGTTGTTCAGTCCCAGGTGTTCAGCCAGGCGCTGACCGGCCGCCTCGGCCTGGGCGAGCGTCTGGATGTTACGGATCCCCCCACTGCTGTGAATGATCGCCTTGTGAAACAGTCCGTCCGCTTCGGGAATGCCCAACAGGAACAGGCAACTTGTCCCCCCGGCGGACGAGCCAGAAATGGTGATATTGCCGGCGTCACCACCGAAGGCGTCGATGTTGTCGCGGGTCCAGCGCAGGGCCCCCAGCATGTCGAGCAGGCACAGGTTCCCCAGCGGTGCGGAGGTGGCCGCCTCGCCCGTCAGGGCCGGGTGGGCGAACAGGCCCAGTGTTCCGAGACGATAGTTGATCGACACGACAACAATTCCCCGCTGGGCCAATTCGGTCCCGTCATATCGGGGTTGCGCTCCAGAGCCTTGGATGAAGGCCCCGCCGTGGATCCAGAACAGCACGGGCAGTTTTGCCTCGGGCCCGGCCTGGATGGGCGTCCAGACGTTGAGAAACAGGCAGTCCTCACTCTGTTCGCTGCGGGGATAAAATGTCTCTCCCTGAAAGGATGCGTGGCCAAATTGCGTGGCATCGCGGACGCCAGTCCAGCCATGCGGCGGTTGCGGTGCCTGCCACCGCAGCTCACCAGTGGGAGGGGCCGCATAGGGAATGCCGCGAAAAACACGCACCTTCCCGCATTCCTCGCCAACCAGCTCTCCACTGGTGATTTGAATCGGGCTGGTGCGGGTTCCGACCGCGGGTTTCTCTCTCCCGTCCGCCCGTTGTTTCCGCCGCGTCCGGGAATTCTCGTCGTTTTCACCCGCAGGCGCTGCCGGCGCAGGCACCGGAGTTTTCGTGTTGCCGCGGCCTGTTCCCCGCCTCATTCCTCTGTTGCCAGCTGCGCTTCTCTGCCCCTGTTGATGGCGAAGCCTGGCAAGCCCCTCGTACTCTTCCCGGTTGAGTGATCCGTTGCCGTCGGTGTCGAGCCGGTCAAAGAGTCGATCGGCCAATTCGGGTCGGGTGGTGAACGCGGGAGAGGAGGCGACGTGCCGTTCGAACCGGTCGCGGGAGATCGTCCCGGTCTCCTCCGCGAGAGATTCGAAGGAGGCGTCTCCCAACCCTGCGTCGCGTCCTCGGGTGGCCTTGGCCCCCAGCCTGCGCGTGGTCGAGTCGGTCGATGAACTCTCCGCCAGGGGAGCTGCTGATGGTTCAGGGTGCGCTTCGGTCTGCGTGCCGCCACGACCTGTCGCTCCGGGGTTGTCCTGCTCACCTCGCGAGGCAGGGGAGGACTTCGACGGCGGATTGTCGCATTGGCCCGCACCTCGCCCCGACGCGCCTGGCCTTGCATCTGTTCTTGCGAACTGCTTGTTGAAGAAGGTGATCATGGTCTCTCGGGCTGTCTTTTCCTCCTGCTCTTCGGCGGGCGACTTTGAGCCGCGAAGGGCCCGGGCCGCGCTCACGGTCCGCGCCCAATAGAATCCGTGAGGACTCTTCTCGGCGGTATAAACCGTCACCTCTTTCCCTGCCGCCCGCATCCGCTCGATCATGGGCTCGATCAGCACATGCGGAGCCTGATCATCCCCTCGACTGGTGATGAACAGGGTAGGGATGACAATCTGGTCGGCACTGGCTTCGATGGAATTCCTGGCCAGAAAATCCCGGGCTTCGCGGTCCGACATGCCGCGTCCGCGGGTGAGTCCGTTGAACAGTGACCGGCCATTCTTCACCAGGGCATCCCGGGCCTGTTCCGGGACAAGCGAGAGGGGTGGCCGGCCAGGATCGCCTGCCATGTAGACCAGCGGGTCGGTCATCCAGGGTGATCCGACCGCGACACACAGAAACTCGCTGCCCATCTTCTCGGCGGCGACCAGCGCGAGGTGCCCACCATGGCTTCCCCCGACCACCCCGACGCGGGCGGGGTCAATCTTTGGCAGTCCCTTGGCAAAGCGAATGCCCGCGATCACATCATCGTGCTCCTTGCCGAACAGCGCTCCCTTCCCTGACCGATAACTGATCGCCAGGATGGCCCAAGGCTGTTCGTTGAACGCGGAGATCGTGGGAGAAATCGGGTTTGGTGCGGCCATGGTGCGGATGTAGCCGAGGTCACGGTTTCCCTGGCCACCATGTATGGTGACCAGTATCGGAAAGGGCCCGTCCCCCTCGGGCATCGACAGCACGCAGGGAATCCTCCGACCATCGCTCGAAGCATATTCCATTTCGGTCACGGACCGCTTGCCAATGGTCTCCGTCTTGCCAGAGGGAGTCAGCGCGCCCGGTTTGTTCTGCCGTTGTTTGAGCTTCTCACGCACAGCCCGGCGTTCCTCGTCGTCGATCTTGCCATCCTTGTTCTTGTCGAACCGCTCAAGGATGGACTTGTTGGGCGCCTGCCCTCCCTTGGGCGACGTCTGCGCCTGCGCAGCCAGTCCCCACAGGAGCACGACCGGCAACACGCGGGAAATCAGGGGTTGTGCGAGCATGGCTTGGCGTGGACCTTCGCTGGGAGAGTGGACTCTGGAGACTTGCCTGCGACTGTGTTGGACGGAACTGCCAACCCAGCCGGTGAACGAGGAGTTTGTGTTCGACGAATCGAGCGGTAGCGCGACATTGGGTATCCGGCGTCAGTGCCGGGGAGACATGCTCGCTGGCGAACCGGACGAGGACCATCCGCTGGGGCGGATTCTTGAGACTGGCGAAGCGGCGCTGGGGTTGTGACCGCCGGTTGACTCACCGGTGGGGCCATCCCGAATCTCCCTCGGGGAGGGGGCGAGGAGAGCTTGAAACGCCGCGCTGCGTCCCGGTGTGGCGGTCATTTCCCGCTGTTCGCCGGAGTTTTGATCCAGCGTTCTGACAGGGGGCTGAACCAGGTTCTGAGCAGTTCACGCCTCGTGTCGGGCTGGGAGTCGCGCGTCTGCAACTGGAAAGGCGGGGTCAGGTGGCCCGCGGGTTGATATCGGGACTCTTCCGCGGGTCGGGAGTCGAGAAGGGTGAACGTCAGGGTCGATGGCCCATGGGTCGGGGTGTCTCGGTCAATTGTCAGTCGGCGAATGACTTTCGTTTCCCGGTCGATTTCGATCTGAGCCGAGCGGAGCCAGCCCCCCCGCCATGCCCGTCGGGGAAGGACATTGATGACATGGGTGGTGTCGGTCTCATCAGCCCGGCTGAGTTGACACTTCCGCACGAAGGTGTCGAGCAGCGACTCCAATTGGAGTGAATAGAGGTTGGCGAGGTATTCGAGTGGGGCTCCGACCTCCCCGGGTTCGATCAGGATCGCCTGGCTGGGCCCCAGGCAAATCCAGACTCCGTCATTGAGGCTGCGTCCCCAGACCAACCGGCGTTGACCACGATTCATCTCGACGAAAAACTGGTCCCCCAGGGTGGTCACTCGCACGTCGCGCGGGGTCTCAGTCTCTGGCGACCTCGTCGAGCGGGCCGCTTCGACCTGGTAGACCCGTTCGATCGCGACGGAATGAGTCCTGGCGGCCTCCTGGATGAGGGTGGCCGGACTGGCAACCGCGGTTGAGGCCTGGCGTCCAAGCAGAAACGCTGCAGTCAGCAGCACGGCAGCCGCGGAGAGCCACACCACACCCCGTCGCCATGGGGATGGAATGGCCGGGTTGGAATGGGGCGACATCAGCGTTCCACGGCGCGGAGCGGGGGAGGAGAGGCCGGCGGGGTGGGAGCTCGTGGCCGGTTCGGCCAAGAGATCGACCAGGGAAGCGACTGCCTCGGCACCGAGTTCCTGCTGCAGCAGGGAATCCAGCAGCAGGTGGTCGACCACCTGCTCGAGGCAGTCGGGGCTGGTACTCAGCAGGCGTTGCAATTCCGCGACCTGCTGCGGGGTTGGTTCTCCGTCCAGCCACTCCATCACCAGTTGCTTGAGAGGGTCAGGCCCGGGTGGAGTCGCGGTCATGTGCCGGTCGCTCCCTGTGACAGGCGCTGTTCGATGCATTCGAGCAGCGCTCCCCGGATGCGATACAGCGTCTGTCGAATTGAGCCGACGGGTCGCCCGATCGACTCGGCAATCCGCTCGATCGCTTGACCATCCACATACCGCAGATCGATCAGTTGCCGCTGGGCTGAGGCCAGTTTCTGCAGGCAGTGCTCCAGCGCCTCACGCCGTTCATCGAATTGACTCAGGCGTCGCTCGGCAACCACTGCCATC
>CAIUHT010000639.1 GCA_903898975.1 uncultured Planctomycetaceae bacterium | reverse complement strand
GCGGCGGCTGTTTGAGGCGAGCCTACGCTTGCAGCGGACGGAAATCTCGACACAATCTCTGGCTCGCGTGCTGGTGATTCATCCCTGGATCTCGGCCCGGGTGTTCGGTGCCATCTACTGGCAGGCGCTGAAACTTTGGTGGAAGAGGGTTCCTTACCATCCTCATCCTGGTGGACTTGCGGAAAGGACCAGCTCCCCATGAAGACAACCGAAGCTTCTACGCCGCGTGCTCCGGCGGGCTGGTCGGCGCGTCGCGCCCGCGAACTGGTCTTGTCTCGGATGGCGGGCGTCACCGGCGGGGTGATTGAACTGCAGGAGGGGAGCGAGACCCGCTGCGTGGGGTCGCCGACCCCCGGCCAGGCGGAACCGCTGTCGGCCCGCGTCTGGGTGCACAACCCCCGGCTGTTCCAGCGGATGCTGTGGGGTGGGACGCTGGCGGCGGGCGAGTCTTACATCGACGGGGAGTGGGATTGCAGCGACCTGACAGCGCTCATCCGGCTGCTCGTTCGGAATGAGCGGACCCTGCAGGGGATGGACCGGGGATCGTCGCGGCTGCTGATTGGGCTGGCCTCGGCCTGGCATCGCCTGCGTCGGAATTCCAAGACGGGAAGCCGGCGGAACATTTCGGCCCATTACGACCTGGGGAACGACTTTTTCGAACTGTTCCTCGACCAGTCGATGATGTATTCGAGCGCGATCTTTCCGAACCCCGAGAGCTCGCTTTACGAGGCGTCGATTGAAAAGCTCGACGTCATTTGCCGCAAGCTGCGACTGGGCCCGGACGATCGCGTCATTGAAATTGGAACCGGGTGGGGCGGCTTCGCGGTGCACGCCGCCGAGAACTACGGCTGCCACGTGACGACCACCACCATTTCGCGCGAGCAGCATGCGTATGCTCAGCGGCGGGTGGCGGCGGCGGGGCTGCAGGGGCGGGTCGAGGTGCTGCTGGAGGACTACCGCGACCTGCGGGGAACCTACGACAAGCTGGTGTCGATCGAGATGATCGAAGCGGTGGGGCACCAGTACTTTCCGACGTTCTTCCGGAAGTGCGGGGAGCTGCTGCGGCCCGAGGGAGTGATGCTGCTGCAGGGGATCATGATGTACGACCAGCGGTACCAGGAGTACCTGCGGTCGGCCGACTTCATTCAGCGGTACGTGTTTCCCGGGGGGTGCCTGCCGACGGCGGCCGAGTTGATTCGCGCCGCCGCGAAGGTGGGCGATCTCTCTCCCGTGCATCTCGAGGATTACGCCGATCATTACGCGCGGACGCTGGAGTGCTGGCGGGAGCGGTTCCAGGAGCGGCTGCAGGAGATTCGGCGGCTGGGCTTCGACGAGCGATTCGTGCGGATCTGGGACTATTACTTCTGCTACTGCCAGGCGGCCTTCGCCGAGCGGTACATTGGCTTGAACCACCTGGTGTTCGCCCGCCCGCAGTGGCGTGGGACGGTCGGGGTGGGGACAGTGGGGGCGGGCGCGAGTGCGGGGGCTGCCACGAACCGGGGGGAACTTCCTGGTGGAGGGGCGGCGCTGCGAACGGCGGGGCGCTCGGTGGCGGAATCGAACGAATGTCGCTGATTGCCGCCGTTGGGCTGGGCTGGGCCGCGATGGCCCTGGCGATGTTCGCCCTGTGGGCCTGGTATCGGCGGGGGGGCGATCCGGGCGTGGTGGACGTCGCCTGGGGTCTGGGGGTCGCGGCGTTGGGGCCGTGGTTCTGCCTGTGGGCTGCGGGGGGCGACCCGACGCGCCGTTGGGTCTTGGCTGGGCTGGTGGTGGCCTGGGGGGTGAGGTTGTCGGGGCATATTGCCCGTCGACTGGGGCGGCTCTCGGGGGATGGGCGGTACCACACGCTGAGCGAGGCGTGGGGACCGCGAGCACCGTGGTACTTCCTGGGTTTCTTCCAGCTGCAGGCGACCTGGAGCGTGCTGTTCGCCCTCCCGGTGCTGCTGGCGGCGACCAACCCCGCCCCCTGGCCGCAGTGGAGCGACCTGGTGGGGCTGGGAACCTGGTTGGTGGCAGTGGCAGGCGAGGCGATCGCCGATCGTCAACTGCAGCGGTTCCGCGAGAACCCGGCGAATCGCGGCCAGGTGTGCCAGACCGGTTTGTGGCGCTATTCGCGGCATCCGAACTACTTCTGCGAATGGCTGCACTGGTGGGCGTATGTGGCCTGCAGTGGTCTGAGGCCCGTGACGCTGTGGGGACTGCTGGGGCCCTTGGAGATGTGGTGGTTGCTGAAACGTGTGACGGGGATTCCTCCGACTGAGGCCCAGTCGCTCAAGTCGCGGGGGGAGGCGTATCGCCGCTATCAGCAGACCACCAGCCGGTTCTTTCCCTGGCCCCCACGGGCCGAGAGCACACCATGACCATCACCGCCTGGGGAGCCAAGGCCGCGGAGCGCGGCCAGTTGCCCGACTGGATTGTTCGCAAGGGGATTCGCTCTTTGTGCCGGGCCCGGCTGCAGCAGCCCGACTGCCTGCGCGGGGATTTGAACCATGAGTCGCTGGAGCGGCTGGTGGAGCAGTTGCGGGCCAGCCCAATTGCGCTGGTGCCCGACCTGGCGAACCAGCAGCATTACGAAGTTCCCGCGGGGTTCTTCGAGCAGGTGCTGGGGCCCCACCGCAAGTACAGTTGCTGCCTGTGGGACGCGGGGGTCGAGACTTTGGAAGCCGCCGAGCAGCGGGCCCTCGAGGTGACCTGCGAGCGGGCGGAACTGTTCGACGGGGCCCGCATCCTCGAGCTGGGGTGCGGGTGGGGGTCGTTGACGCTGTTCATGGCGGCCCGCTACCCCAGGGCGGAGGTGACCGCCGTGTCGAATTCGGCGTCGCAGCGGGCCGAGATCGAGCGCCTGGCGGCAGCGCGGGGGTTGCGGAACGTGACCATTCTGACCGCCGACATGAACGACTTTCAGGCCCCCGGGGTGTACGACCGGGTGGTCTCGGTCGAGATGTTTGAGCACATGCGGAACTACGGCCGGTTGCTGGAGCGGATTGCCGGGTGGCTGACCGACGAGGGGCGGCTGTTTGTGCACATCTTCACACACCGTACCCTGGCGTACCCGTTTGAGACCGATGGTCCCGACGACTGGATGGGGCAGTACTTCTTCACCGGCGGGCTGATGCCCTCTGAGGGCTTGCTGCTGCGGTTTCCCGATCATCTGCGGGTGGACCGGCAGTGGCGCTGGAATGGGCAGCACTACGCCCGCACCTGCAACGCCTGGCTGGCACTGCAGGATGCCCGCCGGGAACGCGTGCTGCCGATCCTGGAGCAGGCCTACGGAGCCCGCGACACCCAATTGTGGTATCAGCGCTGGCGGATGTTTTTCATGGCCTGTGCCGAGCTGTTCGACATGGATGGAGGCGAGCAGTGGGGGGTCTCGCACTATCGGTTTGTGAAACCGGGGCGGGGGACCGTCGCTGGGGCGGGGGCCTGACGTTCGGCCTGGGGCAGGGTGAGTCGGCCTTGGCACGGCGGGGCGGCCTGGTGGTGAATTGACATTCGCCCGGAGAACTCTCAAAGTCAGCCAAGAGAGAGGCTCTTCTAGCTCCTCGGTCGAAGCCTGCGGCGCACGCGGGCGGCCTGGGGGAAGTTCTCGATGGGAAGTTGGGGAACCAGCAATGTTCCGACGCGATGTGACCGCGGGTGGGTGGCTTGTGCGGCGACTGGTGGCGGCCTGCGTGGCGGGGGCCCTGTGCCTGGGTGCGGTGGGGGCCGCGTCGGCCCAGACGAGCGATCCGTGGATTGTGCTGGAAGGGAAGGCGGGCCCCGGGAAGGGGAAGCACGTGGTGCTGGTGAGCGGTGACGAAGAGTACCGCTCGGAGGAAACGCTGCCGGCACTGGCCAAGATCCTGGCCGAACGGCATGGGTTCAAGTGCACGGTGCTGTTTGCGATTGACCCAGGGGACGGATCGATCGACCCGAACAAGGGGAACAACATTCCGGGTCTGGCGGCACTCGACAAGGCCGACCTGGCGGTCTTCTTCCTGCGATTTCGCAATCTGCCCGACGACCAGATGAAGCACGTGGTCGATTACGTCGAGTCGGGACGCCCCATCATCGGCCTGCGGACCGCGACGCATTCGTTCAACCTGTCGGGCGAGTCGGCCTACCGCAAGTACACCTGGAACAATGGCGACAAGGAGTACGAGGGGGGCTTTGGTCGGCAGGTGCTGGGAGAGACCTGGATCAGCCACCACGGGAACCACGGCAGCCAGAGCACCCGCGGGATTGTGGCCCCGGGGAAAGAGGGGCACCCCATTCTGCGGGGAATCAAGAGTGGCGACGTGTGGGGCCCGACCGACGTGTACGGAGTGCGGCTTCCCCTGCCGGGCGACAGCGATCCGCTGCTGCTGGGCGAAGTGCTGGAGGGGATGAAGTTCGAGGACAAGCCAATTCCCGGTCCGAAGAACGAGCCCCGGATGCCGGTGGCGTGGGTGAAGAGCTACAAGGGGAGCAGCGGCAAGACGTCGCGGGTGTTCACGACCACCATGGGGGCGTCGCAGGACTTTTCGAACGAGGGAATGCGCCGCCTGCTGGTGAATGCCTGCTATTGGGGTGTGGGGCTGGAGGAGAAGATTCCGGCTCGCAGCGACGTGGCGCTGGTGGGGCGGTTTGAGCCGTTGCCCTTCAAGTTCAACGGGGCTGCCAAGGGCGTGAAGCCCGCCGATCTACTGAAGTGACTCCATGGAGTGGCTAACCGCACTGCTGACCCCGGGAGTGCTGCTGGGGAACGCCGTGCTGTGGGTGGCGCTCAACAACCGGATGCACGCGCGGCAATGGCCGAGGGTGCTGGTGCGCACCCTCGACGTGGTGCAGATGCTGGCGATTCCGGGCGTGTCGTGGCTGTGGTTGCGGTGGTGTGCCCTGAACTGGGGGGGCTTGGGCTGGTTGGGCTCTCCCTGGGACCCCACATCGGGCAAGGTCGGCCCCACCGCGGGTGAGTCTCCCCCGGGGGCGGCGAGTGGGCTCCCTTGGTGGGCGTGGGTGGGAGTGGTGGTCCTGCAGTGGATTGCCATGACGGGAGCGATCGCCTGGTGGCGGCGTCGCCGGGCTCCGCTCCCGCGACAAGTCGTGGGGCTGTCCCGACAACGGCACGACCTGTCGTCGGGCCCCGGGGGCGTGGTGCGCGATTCGTTCGTGCGGTCCCCTTTTCAGTGGATTCCCGGGAGCGAACTGCTGCGGGTGGAGATCACCACCCTGCGGATCACACTCCCGCGCTGGCCGGCCGGGTGGCCGGGGCTGAAAGTGGTCCACCTGAGCGACTCGCATTTCGCGGGCCAGGTGCCGCGGTCCTACTTCGAGCGGGTCTTTGCACTCGCGGCGGAGCAGCGCCCCGACCTGGTGGTATTTACGGGGGACCTGCTCGATCACCCCGAGCGGGTGGATTGGTTGCCCGCCACGTTTGGGCTGTTGCAGGCGCCGCTCGGCAACTTTTATGTGCTGGGCAATCACGACAAATCGCACGGCGATGTGCAGCGGTCCCGCGAACTGCTGGCCGAACTGGGGTGGCAGGACTGCACGGGACCCTGTCGCCTGGTCGAGCAGGGGGGGCAGGTGCTGGCGATTGGGGGCAGCGAACAGCCCTGGCTCGGGCCGGCCCCCGACTGGACGGCGGCACCGGCGAGCGCCTTGCGGCTGCTGGTGTCGCACACGCCCGATCAACTGGACGCCGCGCGGCGGGGGGGCGTCGATCTGATGCTCGCGGGGCACACCCACGGGGGCCAGGTCTGCCTGCCGGTGGTGGGGCCAATTTTCAGCCCCAGCGAGAATGGCGTGCAATACGCAAGCGGTACATTCTGGGAAACGCCCACGCTGCTGCACGTCAATCGGGGGCTGTCGGGCCGCAGCAGTTGGCGGTGGAATTGCTGCCCGGAAGTGACTGTGCTGGAACTCCGTGGCGGAAGCTGAGGAGGGGGGTGTCGCTGGGAGCCGAGCCCGGAAACGGGCGAGTGTTGCTCGAAACGCGACGCTTCTTCGAGAGATCGAGCGGGGAGCGGGATGGGCCGCAGCGAGACGCGATTACCTGGCCTGGGTCCACGCGCGGATCTGCGCCTGGGCCCCGCTGGAATCGAGCCCCTCGGGGAGTTGCGACAAGACCTCGGCGGCATCGGCCTGCCGGCCCTGGCCGGCGAGCAGATTGGCCAGCAGCCACCGTGCGGGCCGCGTCCACTGGCTGCCCGGCCGCGCCTGCTTGAGGTACCGTTCCACGGTCGACTGCGCCGCCTTCACCTGTCCCTGTTCCCATTGGCAGATCGCCGTCCAATAGGTGGCATCATCCACGGCGAGGGTGTGAAACAGCTTGACGTCGATGGGGCCACCACCGAGATCAACCTCGTACCGATCCCTCGGAAGCCGCAGCACATCCTGCGAATTGCTTTGCACCTCGACATAGGCTGAGACCGCTTCTTTCCATTCCCCGGCCAGGTGAAACATCCGGGCTTCGAGTTGCCGGCCTGAAGTGGCCCGGGTCGCAGTCCGTTGCAGCCGCTGGTCCACGGCATCATCGCGGGAATCCATCCCCCGCGAGGCGGGGTCGCGATACTGCCGGTTGCCCGCCAGCCTTATATTGCCGGGATTGTCTGGGTCGGGAACAATCACGAGGTAAGCCATGAACCGCAGTCGCTGGGCCTTGCGGAGGCCCTGCTGCTGTTCGTTGAGCGCCAGGCTCTGGGCCACCTGCTCGGACGAGTAGGGCCAGAGTGCCAGCGACTGGGGAGTGAGTGCTCCGTCAGCGGCTTCCAGCAGACGGCGAAACAGCCCCGGCCGGCCGGGCAGATCTTGCAGCGGGTCTGAGAGAAAGGTCGCCTGCTCGCCACCAAACACCGCCTGCAGGCGATGGCTCAGTTGCGAGTAATAACCGAGGTCGCCCACCAGCCAGCCTTGGGGCTGGGTCCAGTCGGCGGCGGGCGAGCCCTCTTCGAGGGGCGGGGCGAGGGCGGGGTCGGCGATCAGTTGCCGCAAGGTGGCTGGGACCAGGCCCTCTGGCCCCGAAGTGGGTCCTGGCAGCGGAATGCCGCGGCCGGGATCGAACAGGTCGAGTTCCTTGTCGCGGACGGTCCCCACGAGGAGGGGGCCGGCGGCTGAGGTGGCGTCCCCTCCCTCTCCCTTGGGAGTCAGCACGAGGGCATCGACCCCCAGCGCCCGCAGCGTGTTGACGAAGACCCAGGCGCGATCGGCGGCGGTGCCGCGTCCCATGAGGCAGATGTCGTAGGCCGACATGGGGAGGTCGGCCTGATGCTTCGCTTCGAGTTGCAGGTTGAGGTTCAGCAGCTGAAACGCATGCCGGACCAGTTGGGACTCGGTCGCATTCTCGGGAGCCGATTGCCGGATCCGCTTGGCCAACGCCTGGAACACCAGGCAGTCGCGCAGGTGGGCGGTGTCGCGCAGCCGGAACTGGTCACCATTCATTAAGGCCCACTGCGCCTCGCTGAACAACCCGCGGATCTCATCGGGCGGAGCGGGCAGGGGGGGGGCATTGCGGGGAGCACAGCCCCGGAGCCAGTCATTGAGCCGGGCCGAGCCCGAAGAGAGGTCGAAGCCGGTTTCCATGCGGGCGACCCGGCACATGTCGAAGAG
>CAIUHT010000638.1 GCA_903898975.1 uncultured Planctomycetaceae bacterium | reverse complement strand
GGGTCATGGCGGTCGCCCGCGAATCGGCCAGTGAAGCCGCCAGCGAAGAATACACCCCCTTCCGCACGGGGGCCGCCACCCCCCCGGGAGAAGCCGCCAGCCCCCCTTCGTGCGAACAACTGACCCGCCGCATGACCTCGGCGTGCGAGAAGTTCCTCAAGGCGCTCGGCCCCAAGTTCCGCGACGAGTTTCCCAACCTCCCCGACAAGGTCCGCGCCCGCTTCCTTCGCGCTGTTGAAGACCTGGGCCGCGCGGTCGAAGATCTCTAGGCCCTCTCCCGCCCCCCGGCGAACGAGCCATGCCCCTGCCCGACCGCCACTCCGCCGATCCCACGTTCCGCTCCAGCCAGCACTGGCTGCTGCACATCCTGCTGCTCCTCTGCCTCGCCCTCTGCTGGCGAACGCGCGGCTTTTCCCGCAGCCTCTGGCAGACCTCTCCTTCCGAACCCCCGCCCGTCATCGCCCGGGGCCCCCTCACCGGTGACGAAGCCGAGACCGTTCGCATCTACCACGATGTCGCCCCGTCGGTCGTCAACATCGTCAATCTCTCGGCTCCCCGCGACAACATGCAGATCGACGAATTCGCGATCCGCCGCGGCACCGGCTCGGGCTTCGTCTGGAACCAGTCCGGCTATATCGTCACCAACCACCATGTGCTGCTGGGGGGCGATCGGTTTCTGGTCAGCTTCGCCAATCGCCAGGGGCAGTTTGACGGCGAACTCGTCGGCATCGCCCCCGACCAGGATCTCGCCGTCCTCAAGATCAACGCCCCCGCCGAGTTCCTCAAGCCCGCTCCGCTCGGCACCTCC
This sequence comes from uncultured Planctomycetaceae bacterium, assembly GCA_903898975.1. Taxonomy (GTDB): domain Bacteria; phylum Planctomycetota; class Planctomycetia; order Planctomycetales; family Planctomycetaceae; genus UBA10511. Next base: position 1,106 of record CAIUHT010000638.1, on the reverse strand, counting down.
GATGGTCTCTCCCCGGGGCAGAAGGTGCTCGCCATTGGCAGCCCGTTCGAACTCGACCGCACCCTGACGGTCGGGGTCATCAGTGGCCTGGGCCGCGAGATTCCGTCGCTCACCAAGCGCCCCATCCTGGGGGTCATCCAGACCGATGCCGCGATCAATCCGGGGAGTTCGGGAGGACCACTGCTCGACAGTGCCGGGCTGGTGATTGGGGTGAACGCCCAGATCCGCAGTTCGACGGGACAGAACGCCGGGGTCGGGTTCGCAATTCCCATCGACACGGTCCGCCGGATCGTCCCGCAACTGATTCAATCGGGCCGGGTCGACCGGGTGGGGATGGGGATCGAGATTCCCGATGACCGGTTCACCGCCCAGTGGGGCCTGGCGGGAGTGATGGTTCGCAACGTCGCCCCGGGGAGTCCCGCCGCGCAGGCTGGCCTGCTCCCCATGCGTCGCGATGAGAGTGGCCGCAACCTCGCCGGAGATCTCATCCTCGCCATCGACGACACCCCCATCGCGAACAGTCTCGACCTGTTCCGGGCCCTCGATCAGAAGCAACCCGGCGGGAAAGTCCAGGTCCAGCTGCAACGCGGCCAAAAGCAACTCACCGTCGAAGTCGGGCTCATCGTCCTCCAGCCCGAGTAACTCCCGACGCAAACTGCCCGGCCCCCACCGCGCCCCACTGCGCGCCCGAACCCCGAACCCCTCCCTTCAATCTCACCCCGGCGCGCGACATAATCCCCGCTTCCCCGCACGCTTGTCGCACTCGACCCACACCTCCATGTCCGCCGCCGGCCCGCTCCTGTTTGACCCGATCCTCAAACGCATCCGCTGGGGAGGGCGCCGGCTCGGGACCGTGCTGGGCAAAAATCTCGGTCCCCACGCCGACTATGCCGAGAGCTGGGAAATCGCCGACATGGGCCCGGTCCAAAGCACCGTGGCCACCGGCCCGCTGCGGGGCCAGACGCTCGCCAGCCTGATCGCCAGCCAGCCGCAGTTTCTGCTTGGCTCGCCACCGGCTGTCACGTCGACAGCGGGGGGCGCGGCCCCTTCCAGCCAGTTTCCCCTGCTGGTGAAGTTCCTCGACGCCTCAGACCGGCTGAGCCTGC
>CAIUHT010000637.1 GCA_903898975.1 uncultured Planctomycetaceae bacterium | reverse complement strand
ACGGGCTTCTCCATGAAGACGTGCTTGCCCGCCTTGACGGCGGCTTCGAACTGCAGCGGGCGGAAGCCAGGAGGCGTCGCGAGGATGACCAGGTCGACCCCGCTGTCGATCACCTTCTGGAAGGCGTCGAACCCGACGAACTGCCGCTCGGCGGGAACGTCGATCCGGGCGGCGACCTTGGGGCCCCCTTCATTCTGGATGGCGGCGAGGCTGCTCTTGATGCGGTCGCCAAAGGCGTCGCCCATCGCGACCAGCTTGACCTCGCCGGCGGTGCTCAGCGCCTGGGCGGCCGCCCCGGTGCCGCGACCACCGCAACCGATCAACCCGACGCGAATCAGGTCATCGCCACCGGCGTAGGCGCCGGCGAGGGGGGCGGTCTGGGTCAGCAGGCCGGCTCCAACGGCGGCGAGGGTGCTGCTCTTCAAAAACTCCCGGCGGGAGGCGGTGTCGTGTGCTTGGTTCTGGGGCATGAGAACGAAACTCCGGAGAAACGGGTGCGAAACGACAGGTCCAACGCAGAGGCTGGCTTGGCTCACGAAAGGGGGCCAGCCCGCCATTCCCAACCGGTGAGCCAGGAACGACAACTCTTTCGATGTCCGGGGCCCTGGCCGAGCACTTGGCACAAGAGCCCCCCGCATCACTCACTCACGACTCGCAGGCGAAATCGGGCGAACCCGACAGACCCTTCGCAGTTCCCGCACGCCGGGTGCAGAGGAACGCCTGTTGCCTGAACTTGGGAACGTCCGGTGTCGCCCACCTGGGCTCGTTCCCCCGCGCCAGGGGAACCAGCCCGACCGGCCCGGAATGCGACTTGCCGGGCGGTGTGCTGAAGTGAGGAACCGAACAACTCGGCCCTCGGTTGGAGCAGAGCGTCCGGTGTGGGGAGGCTCTGGGTTCTTCGAGGCTGTCAGTTTTTTGGGCTGTCAGCTTTTGGGGCTGTCAGCTTTTGGGGCTGGCAGCTTTTCGAGGCTGTCAGTTTTTTTCGGTGACCCGCTTTTCGACGGCGGGGAACCGAATGTCTTCACCCTTGAGGGGCCGCACCACGCGGAAGCCCACGAAGCGGGCATCGGTGTGGTACCACCGGCTCTTGGGGAGTTGGGGATCTTGAATCTTCCATTCGGGCTTCGAGAAGTCGCGAGCCGCGCTCCGCAGCATCTCGGCGGTGCCGTCCCAGCCCCCGCCGCGCACAACCTGCGGGTACTCTTTGCTGGCCAGGAAGAACGCCTTCTCGACGCTGTGGCGGGTGTAGCCCTCTTCGAAGTACTCATCGAGGCACCACTCGGCCACGTTCCCGTGCATGTCGTGCAGACCCCACGGATTGGGCTTTTTCTTCCCCACCTTCTGGTACTTCTCGCAGTTGTCGATGTACCACGCGTGCTCTTCGAGTTGGGCGGGGTCATCGCCAAAGCTGTAGGCGGTCTTGGTGCCGGCCCGGCAGGCGTATTCCCACTCAGCCTCGGTGGGGAGGCGATAGAAGCGGCCGGTCTTGGCGGTCAGCCATTCGCAATACACGCGAGCCGCCAGTCCGGTCATGCAGATGGCCGGGTAGCCATCGTGCCCCATCCGGAAGGTCATGTCGGTGTAGGGCTTGGTGGGGCGGGTGACCCCGTCGGAGATCTTGTCGCGAGCGGTCTGCTCTTGCTTGAGCGTCTCCCGCCGCTTGACATCCAGGCTGAAGCTCCAGAGGTCGTACTCGTCCCAGGTGACTTCGCACTTCCCCATCCAGAACGGGGCGATATTCAGTTTGACGACCGGGCCTTCGTCGGGGTTGCGGCCCGTCTCGCTCTCGGGGCTCCCCAGTTCGAACTCGCCCCCGGGAATCGCCACCATGTCAAAGGTGACTTCCGTCCCCGGGAGGGTTTCGGTGTAGGCCTTCATCTCGGCCGCGGTCTTGGCCTCGGCGGCGGGATTCGGGACGGGGGGCAACGCGAGGCCAACCGCCGGGACTCCGCCCGCCTGGTCATCGGCCCACGCCCCGCCACCTGTCGCCACCGCGATGACCAGCCCCAGGGCCTGGGTGAGCTGCACCGCTTTGCGGGCCAACGGGATCCGTCCTAGACTCATGACTCTGCTCTGCATCGTTCCGCGTCAGTTAAGGGAATCGCCCCGTGTCGTACGCTCTCGTCGTCGGGTTGGTGGGTGTGGTGCTTGCCCAACCGGCCAGCCCCGCGGCTGAACAACGCCACGAATTCCACGAGCAATTGATGGGGATGTCGTTCCGCATCGTAGTATATTCCGCCGATCCGGACACCGCAAACCGGGCCTCCCGCCGGGCCTTCGAGCGGATCCAGCAGCTCAACGACATCCTGAGCGATTACCAGGAGGACAGCGAACTCTCGCTGTTGGGCAAAACCTCGGGTTCGGGGACCGAAGTGCCCCTCAGTGACGACCTGGACCGGGTGCTGCGGGCCGCCGTCGACCTGGCGGGCCAGACCAACGGGGCGTTCGACCCCACGGTGGGGCCGCTCACCCGGTTGTGGCGGCGAACCCGCCGCAGCCGTCAACTGCCCCCCCCCGACGTGCTGGCCAAGGCGCGGGAGCGGGTGGGATACCGGCACCTGAAGCTGGGGGCCGATCGGCCCGTCGCCGAGCTGAAAGTGGCCGGGATGCAGTTGGACCTGGGGGGGATCGCCGTCGGGTATGCGATTGACCGGGCGATGGAGACGCTGATTGCGGAAGGAATCGGCAGTGCGTTGATCGATGGGAGTGGCGACATCCTGGTGAGCGACCCTCCACCCGGGAGCGAAGGCTGGCGGATTGGCGTCGCCCCGCTCGAATCCGAAGCCCCCCCCTCGCAGTACCTGCTGCTGAAGCGGGCCGCAGTGACGACCTCGGGCGACGCGTTTCAGCATGTCGACATTGGCGGGAACCGCTATTCGCACATTGTCGATCCGCAGACCGGGCTGGGACTGACATCGCAGATTTCGGCGACGGTGATCGCCCCCGACTGCACTCGGGCCGACAGCCTGGCGACCGCCGTGTGTGTGCTGGGGCAGAAGGCGGGTTTCGAACTGATTGCGAAAACCCCGAAGGCAGCCGCGCTGGTGATGCAGCGGACCGCAACGGGGATCGAGACCGCCGAGTCGCGCGACTGGCGACGGTGGGTCGCGCCAGCCTCACCCCCGGACGAGGCACCTGAAGAGGGATCGGGCAAGGGACTGGGCAAGGGACCGGCTGAGGCGCGCTGGGTGCCCGGTGGCCCGGCTCGACAGCCCTGAGGCGGCGGCTGTGGTTGCCGGTCTGGAGCGGCCGTGGTAGCCTCGCGGGCACACAGCGGCGTCGGCAATTCATCGTGGGGCGAACCGGGCTGAGTGCCTGTCCCCCGCACCCCAGGCAACAGGAGGCTGTCAATGTCGGACACTGGTTGGGTTGAGACTCGGTTGGCCTCGTGGCGCGGTGTGTGGCTGGCGGCAACGCTGGCCGCCCTCGGGGGCGTGGTCGATGTTTCCAGCGGTGTCGCCGCCCCCCCCGCCGGAGAGCAGGGGCTACGCGTGCGTCCGTTGTCCCGGCCGCGGCAACCGGTGCCCGTGCGGCAGGTGGCGTTGCAGGCGAAGGGGGTCTCCGACCTGCCGGCGAACGGGCTGCTGCCGCAGTTCCTGGGAGCGGCCCGGAACAATCATTCGTCCGACACGGGTCTCGCAGGGACCTGGCCCGAGGGGGGGCCGAAGTATGTGACGAAGCTGTCGGGGCTGGGGGTCGGTTTCTCGTGCTTCAGCATCGCTGGCGGCGTGTTGTACACGGCGGGCAACCTCGAAGACCGCGAGTATGTGCTGGCGATGAATCTCGCCGATGGCCAGATCGCCTGGAAGTACGACTTGTCGCGGGCGTACAAGAACAGCTTTGGGGATGGTCCCCGCAGCACCCCCACGATTGATGGCGAGCGGTTGTACGCCGTGAGCGCCACCGGCGACCTGGTCTGCCTGATGCGGGCCGATGGCAAAGAGGTCTGGCGCCACAACATTGTGGAGAATTACAAGTCGAAGATTCCGAACTGGGGCATCTGCGAGTCGGTGCTGATCGACGGCGACCGGCTGATCTGCACCCCGGGTGGAAGCGAAGCGACCATGGTCGCCCTCGACAAGTTGACGGGCAAAGAGGTCTGGCGGAGCAAGTCAGACAAGGGTGACCGCCCCGGTTATTCCTCGATTCTGCCGATCGACGTATCCGGTCAGCGGCAATATGTGCAGTTCACCGCCCAGGGAGTGCTGGGTTTCCTGGCCAGCGACGGGACATACCTGTGGCGCGACGAGAGTTCGGCGAACGGGACGGCCAACTGCTCGGCCCCCGTCTACGCCGACGGCATGGTCTTCACCTCGTCGGGTTATGGCAAAGGGGCCTCGATGGTCGAAGTCACCCGCGAGGGGGACACGGCCAAGGCCAAGCATGGGTACCACATTGGTGAGATGAAGAATCACCACGGCGGGCTGGTCCTGCACGAAGGACACGTCTACGGATCGAGCGACTCGGGAGGGTTCTCTTGCATCAACCTGAAGTCGGGCAAGAAGCTCTGGAACGACCGCTCGGTGGGGAAGGGAAGCGTCACCTTCGCCGATGGCAAACTGCTGCTGCGGGATGAGTCGGCCGGGAAGGTGGCACTGATCAAGGCGACTCCCGAGAAGTACGAGGAGCTGGGGCGGCTGGAACAGCCCGACCGCAGCGGTTCGAAGGCGTGGACCTACCCCGTCGTCTACGCGGGTCGACTGTTTCTGCGCGACCAGGACGACCTGCACGTCTACGATCTGCGATAGCCAGGCTGGCTGAGGCCCGCCGGGCTGTGAATCTCGAATTCCAGCGCGGGCTGAAGTCGCCAACACGCGAATCCAGACTGCCACAGAGCCACCATGACCGACCGGTCATGGTGGCTCTGCCTGTTGCCGCAGGACCGGGCCCGAGGTGATTGAGGCCAGAGATGCGTCACGGCGGCGCGCTTGCCAAGGTGCAGGCCAACACGGGGGGGTGATGGCGGTTGGTTGTGCGGCGGTT
>CAIUHT010000636.1 GCA_903898975.1 uncultured Planctomycetaceae bacterium | reverse complement strand
GGAGTGCGGGGGGGCACCATTTACGGTGCGACCGACGACCTCGGCTATCACGCCGTCGAGCAGGTGTCGACCGTCTACGACCTGTGGGCGACGGTGCTGCACCTGTTGGGGGTGAACCACGAAGAGCTGACGTTCCGTTCGGGCGGCCGCGACTTCCGCCTGACCGATGTGCATGGCCAGGTGCTGCACGGCGTCCTGGCGTAGCGGGGGGCACGGGCGAATGCCCGGCCCTCCTGGGTCATCGCTGCGGTCGGGTGGTCGCTGCCTTCGGGTGATCGCTGCCGTTGGGCGATCGCTGGGGGGCTACGGAGTGCCCGGCTTGAGGCGGATGCGGCGGTACTCCATCTGCCCGCGGTCCCCCTCCAGCCCCACCGGTCCCGCCTCGGGCAGGGCGAACGCTTCTTCCAGCACTTCGCCATTGCAGGTGCAGCGGGCCTTCCCGCCGCGGACTTCAACCACCAGTTCGTTCCAATCCTGCGGTTTGTAGCCCTTCAGGTTCTTGTAGGGGCCCGCCAGGGGGTAGTCGCGGCACTGCAACTGCGGCCGCTTGATGAACACCCCGCTGTCGGCATTGGGGGTCGCCCGGAACTCCAGTTTCAGGGTGAAGTCGCCCGCGAATTCGCGGGTGGTCCACAGCTGCTGAATGCGGCTCCCCTCGGGAGGGGTGGTCACCACCAGGCGGCCGGCGATCGCGCGATAGCGACCATCGCCACTCTGCGTCTTGGAGCCAAACTCCTGCTCGGCAATCCGCTCGAGGGTCTGGGGATTGCGAAAGCCCCAGCCGGTCAGGTCGCGGCCGTTGAACAGGCTTTCAAAGCCGGCTTCGGGGGTGAACGTGTCGGCGTCCTTCTCAACCAGTCCCAGTGTCGCCAGCACGGGGGTCAAGGCCTGCCCCCATTTCTTGTAGCCTACCTCGTTGGGATGCAGCACGTCTGGGAATTCTTCGGGCTTCGCGTCCCCCTCGGCGTTGGCGAACAGCGTCCAGGTATCGACCAGGGTCACCTGGGGTTCGGTCTTCACCAGGCCGGCCAGCAGGGCGTTGATTTTCTTGATCTTCTCGGCGGGGCGCTGCTTGCTCGCCGAGCTGGGAAAGACCTGGCAGATCACCACGGGGAGATCGGCGCGGTGTTTCTTCAGGGCCGCGATGAGCAGGCGGAAGTTCGCGGCGACCTGCTCGGGAGTCGCCTGCTCTTCCAGGTCGTTGGTCCCGGCCAGCACGACCACGGCGGCCGGTTGCAGGGCCAGGACATCGCCCGGGAGCCTCAGCAGCATTCCGCGGGTGGTGTCACCACTGATGCCGCGGTTGGCGACTTTCAGACCGGGCCAGGTCCCCCCCAGGTTGTCGCCCCAGCCCTGGGTGATCGAATCGCCCAGGAAGACGACGGTGCCGCGGTCGGCTTCAAGGCGTTTGGCCCAGGCCCCCCGGCGCTGATTCCAGAGGTCGCGGAACCAGTCGTAGCGGCGGATGGGGCCCTCGCCCGGGAGACCGTCGTTGGTGGCGGGCAGTTCGAGCTTGGTCCCCGCCTGGTCATCGGCCTGGGCACTCGACATGAAAGGGGTGCCCAAGACAGGGCTGCCCAAGAATGGGCTGCCACCGGCCAGCAGGCATCCCAGCACCAGTCCCCGTCCCAGTCCCCGCCACAATTGCGCAGTCCCGCAGGGGCTGCTGGCCCCGTTCTTACTGGCCCAAGTTCCCGTTGGCATGTGGTGTGGCTCTCGCGTGGTGTGACCTGGTGACTGTTTCTGTTGGCTGTGGGGGGCGACGAACCGACCCCGCCGCATATTCCCCCGTGCGGTGTCGCGCTGCAACCCTGGCCGGCGCTGCCGTTGGCTGGGAGAGCCGAACGGGGTTGTTTCGCACGCCTCCAGCGTTGCATGCCGGGGCGTTACTCGGGGAGATCGGCCAGCAGTCGGCGGACCGCGGGCTCGACCCAGCCACTGTGCCAGTCGTGTTTCTCGGGCCCGGCGTCGACGAAGTCGTGTGGGACCTGCCAGTCGGTCAACTGGCGGTGCAGGTCGAAGTGCTCCCTGCGGAAGTTGGCGTGGCCGGGCAGGATGAGCCGGTGAGAGTCGGTCCACTGGCCGCGCAACCCACGCAACCGAGCGAGCAGTTCGTACCGGGCGAAGTTTTCTGGCGTACCAAAGATGTCACCACTGCCGTAAGGACCGGGACGATCGAGCAGCAGCGGGGCATCCCAGGCGACAGCCCGTTCGAAGAGGTCGGGATGTCGCAGCAGCAGTGACCAGGCCCCCCAGCCCGACTTGCTGAAGCCCAGCAGCAGTCGGCCCGAGCGGGAGCGACGGGCAGGATACGTGCGTTCGACCCACGGGACCACACCGCGCACAAAGTGACTCTCCTGGCGGACCAAGGGGTCGGTGGGATGGTCGGCATACCAGGGGAGCTGAGCGAAGGTCGGGGCCACAAACAGGACCTGCCAGCGGTTGGCCAGCCCCAGCTTCGCGATTTCCCGCAACCCGTCCCCGTAGTGGTCACCCCCCTGGGCCTCCACGGGCAGGACGTAAACCACTGGCAACCGGCGGTTGGCAGGCAGCGGACTGGGCAACAACACCCGCACCGTCACCTCCCCCGCCTGCCATTCGGACCGGATGGTGTGGCGGCACAGCGACTCGGAGATTCGCTCGGCGGAACCGGATGTGAACTGCCCCGGCGGAGGGGCGGGCGGAGCCGGTTGCGCCTGGGCCGACGCCAGCGTCCCCAGCCACAGGAATGTCAGCCCCGTCCATCCCAACCGGTGGCCCCGGTGGCGATGGGGGCGCGGGGCGGGACCAGCCGGGGTCGACCTGGCGGCTGAGGCGACGGCAGGGCAGGGGAGGGCCGGGGCGGGCTGCAGGGGGTTCATTTCTGCTTGGGGTCGAGATGGGCTTCGAGGTCGGCGGGGGTGAGCTTCGATTCGATTCCCTCGTCAGGGACCTCGGCTCCCGTCAGCCAGACAAGGGCATTGAGCACAACCTTGCGAAACTGATCGTTCCCCCAGTTGTCGTGGAAGTGCCCCCCGGTGAAGCCAAAGCCCCGCCCGTGGTCGGGGCGTTCAACGCACCACAGCATCGCCTCGGGTCGCCCCTTGTTGGCCTGGATGTGGGGGTAGGGGCCGGCGGGGTAGACATAAGGTCCGTCGCGGACCACATCGGGCGGGGTCGCCACGAGGATCGGCTGGAACTGGACCTCACCCACCTGTTCGCGGCGGTGACCGGGGAGATCGCCCAGGAACCGCATGTGGAAGTACCACTCGTCGCGGATTCGGAACGGTTTGACCCCCCGACTGACGGGATGCTCGGGAAACTGGGTGAATTCGGGCTCCCAGATCGGGTTGCACGACAGCATGTGTTCGTAGTGGCCGCCGATCCACTTTTTGAATTGCTGGCCCGCCTGGTCGGGGACCACTTCCACGCCGAAGTGCATGCAGCCCAGCCCAACCCCCCGGGCGGCCCACTCCTCGGCGAGCTTCAGTCGGCGGCCATTCTCCTTGACCAGCTCATGGCCGCCACCTCCATCCATGTAGAACACAATGGCATGGGCGTTTTGAAAAACTGTTTCCTCGGCCGGCCAGCCGTTGAGCACGACGTGCGTCTCGACCAGTGGGGAGTCGCGCAGGCATTTCTCCAGGAGTTGGACACCGGCATTGAATTCGTGCATGCGGGGCGGATGCGAAGGGCGTCCAGCGACCAGCACGAGCTTGCGGGGGGGCGGGGCCGCCGTCAGGGGACTGGGCTTGCCCAGGTGCAGACTGACGGCGAGCCAACCGAGGGCGATCAGCGAATGCGAAATGCGGATGTGATTCGGTCCGATTGTCATGAGGAGTGCAGGGGCTCTGAAGGGGGTGGTGGCGGTCACCGGTCGGGTGTGACGTGTCGTCTCTGCGGGTTGTAGCGGTTGTGAGGTTTGCGTTCGGGAATTGTTGCAGACATCTCCCTCCGAGGCCATCGCGTCAGCAAGAGGCCGACGGGTCGCCCGGTGATTCGGAACTTCCGGCGAGATCGGCTCCCCGGAACGACTCGCAGCCAACGCGCGATGGCTGAGGCAGGGGTAATGGAAAGACATTTGCAGGCGGGGGGGAATTCAGACTGGGGTAAGTCAGCGCGGCGATGCCGCTTTTTCTTAGGTATCGTGGTTAATCCGAGGTCAGGCAGCCCTCTCAACTTCCAGGGACCGGCGGGTGGACCGGGTCTCCATTTTTTTTCCATTCCCGCTTGAATCCCCTGGACCGCGTCAGTAAAATCCCGAGCAGCAAGTAGAGGGATGTTCCCTCGACACGACTCCGGAGTCGGACCGGCGATTGGTCGCCGGGATTGCAGGAAGATCTTCGTTCAG
>CAIUHT010000635.1 GCA_903898975.1 uncultured Planctomycetaceae bacterium | reverse complement strand
GACGAGGAGTACCTGCGTCGTCCGTTCTTGGGAAGCCGGCGGATGGAGCTGTACCTGGAGGGGCTCGGGTGAAGTGTCAGCGGGCGCCTCAAAACCGGCCACTCAAGGGCGCCCCAAAACCAGCCAGGGGATTGCTGTGAAAAAGGGTGGTGATTGGATGGGTCTGGGCTTGTCTCGGCACCGCCATTCCCGGGGGCGCCTCTGGCTGGTTTTCAGTTCGTCCCGCCGCGGGCATCGGCTTGAGTTTTCCTGTTCGCACTTCCCAATTCCCGGTCCCTCACCTGTGGACCCCGGAGCCGGTAGCTCTTGCCCGTCATCTGGATCACCTCCGAGTTCTCCAGCAGGCGGTCCAGGATCGCCGTCGCCGACGGGGCGTCTCCAATCAGTTTCCCCCAATCCTCTAGGGGACGATTGCTCGTCATCAGCGTGCTCCGCACCTCATGTCGCCGCAGGATGATCTCCAGCAGCCATTCCCCCGAGCGTTTCGGCAGTTGCTTCATTCCCATGTCATCCAGGATCAACAGGTCGGGCTTCAGGTACCGGCTCAGGATCCGGTCATGTCCCTCGTACGCCTCATCGTGCAGCAGGTCCCGCACCACATCGAAGATTGAGCGGTACAGCACCGACCAGCCCGACCGGATCAGGCAGCGACCGATCGCCTGCGACAAATGACTCTTCCCCACTCCCGGAGGTCCGACCAGTAGCGCGTTGCGTTGTTCCCGCACAAATCGCCCCGTCGCCAGCTCAAAGATCTGGGCCTTCTTGATCCCGCGATTGAAGTCCCAGTCGAAGTCCTCCAGGGTCTTCTGGTCCCGGAACCCCGCCGCCTTGGTGGCCCGAGCCATGGCCCGATGTTCACGCACCCGCACTTCGTCCTGCAGCAACAGCTCCAGGAACTCTCCATGCTCCAGGCGGTTTGACGCCGCCTCATGCAGTCGTACCGGTAGCGATTCCGCCAACCCGGACAGCCGCAGCCTCTTGAGGATCTCGGTCAACCTGGCATTCATCACTCTGCTCCTGAAGGACTTGTCGGGGGAGTACGATCCCGACGGAACTCGGACAACGATCCCAGCGAATAGTCCGCCAACGGACGGATCACTGGATGCTCCTGCGTGAACTCAAACTGCTCCTGCTTCCTCCCGCCATTGCGTTTCAGCACCTCGCGAATCGTCCGCAGCCGATACGACCCGCTCGCCAGCGCCAGTTCACAGGCGTGTTCAATCGCCGACGTGTCGTGTGTGTGCGCCAACGCTCGCAGGCCCACCAGCACCCGAGTTCCTTCCACTCCCCGGGCCTGGACCATCGCGTGGCACCAGTCCCGTGTTCGCGTCCCAATTCGCCCCACCTGCTTCAACAGGGCCTCCACCCCTCGCTCCACCGCCGACACCTTCTCCTGCGGGATGGCCCCCGGGCACGAGCGGAACTTTCCCGCCGTAGTGATCGCGTGCGTGTACAACGACTGCCACCGGTCGTCGTGGATTCTCAGCAGCCGCGAATCCCACCGCACCCAGACATCCCGCCCGACATACTCCGGTGGAGCCGCGTAGTACGCCTTGTCCACCTCCACATACCCATCCCGGTGCACTGTCCGGCGTTCCTCCCGAAATTGGGGAAAGCGGCTGGACGGCAGTGGCCTCAGGGCCGCTCGTTCCTGCTCCTCGAACAACGCCCGGACCTGCCGCTTGGTGGTTCCATGAATCCGCTGGTCGGCCACCTGCGACTCCCAGCGCCACAGGTATTCGTTCTGCTCCTGCAGGCTCGCGAAGGTCCGGCCGGCCAGGGCGTTGTTCTGCACGTATTTCACCCCGCCTTCGATCTTCCCCTTGTGTCGCGGCGTGTAGGGTTTCGTCGGCAGAAACACTGTTCCATGGTGCTGTGCGAACGACTGGAGCTTGGGATGGATTTCCGGGTCGTACCAGTCCGCCTTCGTCACCGCCGCTTTCAGATTATCGAGCACGATCCGCTCCGGAACGCCCCCGAAGTGGCGGAACGCATTCTCCAGGCAATCGACGAACGCCTCCGTCGTCTGCCGCCAGACAACCTCGCTGTACCCCTTCCGGGAATGCGACAGGACCACGCGAAACACCCACGGTCGCCGCCGTTTCCCGTCCGGGCCCTTGACCCAGGCCCCTTGGCCAAAGTCCACCTGGGCTTCCAGCCCCGCCGCGGTTTCCAACCGGCGAAACGGCAATGGCTGGCGGGACTTGAGTCGCATCACATACCGCTTGACGCTCCAGTACTTCCCCTGAAATCCATGCTCGCTGACCAGGTCCTGCCAGATCCGCTGGGCCTGCAGTCCTCGCTCCAGCCCGGCCACAATAACCTGGTGGTGCTCCGTGCAGAGGCTGCTGTTGATCCCCGGCTTCTTGCCGGGCTGTGACCGACTCAGCCCGGGGGCGCCCCTGGCCGGTTTTGGATGCTCTCGAACTGCTCCCGGGCCAACCGCAGTGGATCTTCCCAACTGGCGAAGGACTGGCGCGGGACAGGGTCAAACAGCTCCAGCTGACTGATTTTCCCGGGGGGCGCCTCTGGCCGGTTTTGCGAGATCTCCGCGGGCGAGCCGTGGCCGGTTTTGAGGGGCGGCTGAGCCCCCGGCACGACGACCTCAGTTTCCTCCCAAATGACATCAGAGTTCAGTTCTCCCGCCGTCGCTTCCGGTGGCGATGCACCCAGCCTCAAAATTGAACACTCGGCCAGCTCTCCGCCGCCAGCCAGCTCAAACCTCTCGGCACACCCCGGCTGGACGGTATCGACCGGCGTAATCCCAGAGAAATCGCCGAGGGGCACCTCTGGCCGGTTTTCGGTCTTCAGCAGCCGGACATGCCGGTTGACCGTGTCTCGATGCAGGTTCAGTAACGCGGCAATCT
>CAIUHT010000634.1 GCA_903898975.1 uncultured Planctomycetaceae bacterium | reverse complement strand
TCGTCAGCTCTACGAGCGGTTCCTGGGGGGAACGACCGGGGAATTGGCGGTGGTGGGTGACTGCGATCCCGCCGAACTGGTCCCGGCGATGGAGAGCCTGCTCGATGGATGGAAGTCGGCGGAACAGACCGCGCGCATTCCAAGAAAGGTCGCCACCGGAGAGGCGGGGGGGATCGAAAAGATCTCGACGCCCGACAAGGAGAACGCGATCTACTTCGCCGCCTCGGCCCTGCCATTGAGCGACTCGCACCCCGACCATGCCGCGCTGTCGTTGGGCAACTTCGTGCTGGGAGGCGGGGGACTGTCGTCGCGACTGGCCGACCGGGTCCGCCAGAAGGATGGCCTCTCTTACGGCGTTGGCTCGGCGCTGCAGTCTTCCGCCATCGACCCGTACTCGACCTTCTACATCTTCGCCATCAGCAATCCGGCGAACTCGCCGAAGGTGAAAGACGCGATTGGCGAAGAACTGACGCGTCTGCTGAAGGACGGGCTGACCGACGACGAGGTCGCCAAGGCACGGGACGGGTGGCTGCAGGAACGCCAGATCGAACGGGCAACCGACGCGGCTCTTGCCGAACTGCTCTCGGTCAACCTCGCCGCCAAGCGGACCATGCAGCACCATGCCGAGCATGATCGCCAGGTCGGCGAACTGACCGCCCCCCGGGTGCTCGAGGCGCTCCGCAAGCACCTCGATGTGAAGCGGCTGTTCATCGGCATGGCCGGAGATTTTTCGAAGGGGGCGGGCGAGGCCAAGCCCCCGGCTGGCGGGACGAAGTAAGCGGCGCGGCGATCGCCTCAATTGGCGATGATCGCGCTTCCCTGACGCCGCGACAACCAAGTGAGCGTCCGCCAGTCCGGTCGGTCACGATCGGACTGGCGGCGTTGACCTGGTGTGAGTGTGGACCCAACGGGCCGGGCGAGCAAATTTCAAACGGCGCCCTCGCAGAGTCGCTTGCAATGGTGCGGGCTTATTTCTGCTGCAGCTTGATGCGCGAGACCCGCGCGAACCGGCTGGAGGATGCCCCCTCCGCAGGAATCAGCCGCAGTACCGCGGGAAGCCACATGGGCCGCGGGAGTTTCTCGGCCGGAAGTTCGGCGGCGAGCGGGAGCTTCACCTGCCGCTGCGCTGCCTGGTAGCTCTCCGCCGGGGCGGGATGCAAGAAGACGCGCCGGTTCGAGATCAGCCCGGCCAGTGTCTCGGCGAGCGGGGGCGTCAGTCCGGTCCAGAGCACGGCATTCGGGTCGGAGCGAAGCGCGAGCCCCACTTCCGCTGGCCCCGGACACCAGCGGGTGAAGGTCTCTTCCAACTGCGCCAACGTCACGGTTTCCCGCCGGCGCAAGAACTCGACAATTCCCGCGTTCAACTGCCCGTGCTCGGCCAGATCTTCCCAGGGCTCGAGCGGACGGTCGTCGGGTTCGAGCACGGCGTTCAATTCGGCTTCACGCCGTTCATCTTCGATCATCTGCGAGACCCGGCTGTCGAGCGTCGCCCGCCGGCACCGCGAGGCGGCCCATTCCCGCAACTGGAACACCCGTTCTTCCATAGTGACCGAGAGCGGCACGGTCTGATCGCGGGCCCGCTCCAGATCTTCATCGGCCAGCAGCCGCCCCTGTCCGAACGCTTCAATCATCGCCGACACCACGATCTGCTCCAGCTCGGCCCCACTGTAGCCCTCGGTGCGGTCGGCGAGCTGATTGAGCTGGTATTTGTCGGGCTTCCAGCCCCGCTTGGAGAGATGAATGGCAAGAATCTCGCGACGTTCGTGGTAGTTGGGCAGGTCGACGAAGAAGAGTTCATCGAAGCGGCCACGGCGGAGCATTTCGGGAGGGAGGTTGGCCACCGAGTTGGCGGTGGCCACCACGAAAACCGCCTGGCGACGGGTCTCCATCCACGTGAGAAAGCTGCCGAACAGCCGGGCCATGGTGGCATCCTGGGCCGGATCCTCTTCATTGCCCAACCCCGCGAAGCCTTTCTCGATCTCATCGAGCCAGAGGACGGCGGGGGCGATGGTCTCCATCAGCCGCAGCACGTCGCGGAGATTGCGTTCCGAGGTCCCGCGGTCCGACGAGAGCAGGTTGGCGACGTCGAGCCGGACGAGGGGAAAGCCCAGCAGCCGGGCGGTGGCCCGCGCGGTGAGGCTTTTACCGCACCCCTGCACACCCAGCAACAGCAGCCCCTTGGGGAGAGGAATGCCCTGCTCGCGGGCCCGTTCGGTGAACGCCTCACTCCGCTTGGCGAGCCAATCCTTCAGCACCTCGAGCCCACCGACATCCCGCACCCCCTCGTCGAGATCGTAGAACTCCAGCAGGTCCGAGCCCTGCACCAGGTGCCGCTTTTCAGCCACCAGGTCGCGAAAGACCTCGTCATCGACCTGCTCGCGACCGCGGAGGGCTAGCTGCAGTGCCTTGCGGGCTTCGCGGGCGGTCAGCCCCATCACCGCTTTCGCCAACCGTTCGGCCACTTCGGGAGGGACGGCGGGGGCCGCTGGCTGACGCCGTCGACGCTCGGCGAGAATGTCATCCAGCTCGCGCTGCAGATCTTCCAGGCCGGGGAGCGGGAGGTCGATTTCGAACGCTTCCTTGCGGAGATCGAGCGGCACAGTGGCGACGGGCCCCAGGAAGACCAGGGTCTGCCGCTGTCGCTCGAGCGTCAGGGCCAGGTCGCGCAGCCGGCGAATCACCCGGGGCTCGGTGAGAAAGGGATGAAAGTCTTTGAGAAGGAAGACGTGGTCGGGAGGATAGGACTCGATCTGGTCGAGAAACCGGAGCGGGTCGAAGGGAGGACCAGAGTCTTCGACGGGAGCGGGCTGGGGGCCTTGCGTGACAGTCCAGGTGACCAGCCCGCGATCCATCTCGAGCAGCAGATTCGCCAGTTCCTCCTCCCAGCGTGCCTCCTCAAAAGTCTTGAGAAAAAGGAGCGTATACTGCGAACGGATGCGGGCCCCAATTTCGTCGAGGGTCTCCAGCGTGGTCATCGGCGAGTCCCAGGGGTGCGAGGGGCGAAGCCCGGCACGGCGGGAAGCCTCTCGCTCCCGCCGCTGCGCTGCATGCTATCGGCCTCCACCCAACCCGGGCAACCCGCCCCGTGTCACGTACAACCCATCACGTACAATGGGTCACGTGTCTGGATCACGTGTCTGGATCACGTGTTTGGGAGTCACGAGCCGGGGTCCGCTGCCGGCGGGGTGAAATGCTGGGTGGCACGCGAACGATTCGCACACAATACGAACGCCTCAACCCGGTCGCCCTACCGCTGGCCACCCGGCCCTCAAACCCGTGTAACTCCCCAACCTGATCTGCCCCCCGTTGCGCTCCGCAAACGGAAGCCACTGCACTCCGTGGGAGTGCGGCCCGAGGCTGACGTGTCGTGCTGGGTGCGAGTGACGAGGGAGCACTCCTTGCTTACACTGGGGCCAACTTTCACCTCCTTCCTCACTGGATTCGGGAATCGCTCGCATGCCGGTCACGCTCAGCCAGTTCGCCCAGAACCTCAATGTCGAAACCGCCTTCACCGTGCTGGCGGTCGCCAAGCAATTGAAGGCCGCAGGGAAGGATGTGGTCGAACTTGAGATTGGCGACAGCCCGTTCCCCAGCACCGCCCACGCCAAGCAGGCTGGAGAGCAGGCGATTCGCGATGACCAGTCGCATTACTGCCCCTCCCCCGGCCTGCCCGAGTTCCGGACCGCCGCCGCCAAGTTCGTGAAAGACGAGTTCGCCATTCCGGCGACCGCGGCCAACGTGGTGGTTGGTCCCGGGGCGAAGATCTTTCAGCAGTTCTTCTGCGAGGCGTTTCTCAACCCGGGGGATGGGGCCCTGGTCTTCAGCCCGCACTTTCCCACCTTCCTGCCCAATATCGAACGCCGGGGGGCCCGGGCTGTGCTCGCCCCGCTCCGGCAGCAGGCCGAATTCCGCCCCGAGGTCTCCCAGATTGAACACTTTCTGAAGACTGACCCGGCCCCCCGAGCCATCTTCCTCAATTCGCCCCACAACCCCACCGGGGGAGTCGCGACCGCCGACGATCTGGCCCAGATTGCCAACCTGATCCGCGGCCGCAACATTGCCCTCTTCAGCGATGAGCCGTACTGCCACATGGTCTGGAAGGGCCGGCACCATTCGATCCTCGAGCAGCCTGGCATGCTCGATCAGTGCGTCGCCGCCTACACCTTTTCCAAGAGCTACAGCATGAGTGGCTGGCGGCTGGGGTTCGCCGTCTCGAGTCCCGCCATCACCGATGCCATTGGCAAGATGATCAACACCTGCCTGTCGTGCGTCCCGCCGATTGTGCAGCTGGCAGGAGCGGCGGCCCTCGGCCGGGACCGCGAGGAACGCGACCGGGTGATGGGGCTGTTCCGCGACAAGGTGGTGCTGCTGACCAACGGGCTGAACCGCATTGAGGGTTTCAAGACCCTCGAGCCCACCGCCACCTTCTACGTCTTTCCGAATGTCGCCCCGGTCTGCAACCGGCTGGGGATCACCAGCCACGGACTGGCCCTCTACCTGCTGGAAGGGGCCGACGAGCATTTCGGCGTCGCCTGCCTGGGGGGTGAATGCTTTGGCGAAGCGGGTGCCGGTTTCCTGCGGTTCAGCTGTGCCGAACCCAACGACCGACTGCAGATGGCCATCGACTTCCTCCCCCTGGCCCTGTCGCGGACCGAGCGAGTGGCGACGTACCTGGCAAAGAACCCGCGGTTCCGGCTGGCGAAGCCGTATCCGGTCGCCTGACCGAACAAAGACTCGAGGGCTTGCAGCCCCATGGCATTGCCCATAGGCCGCGAGTGAACAGTGTGGGCCTGCGTTCCTCAGCGAGCGCAGG
>CAIUHT010000633.1 GCA_903898975.1 uncultured Planctomycetaceae bacterium | reverse complement strand
TGACAGCCCGGGCACTTGCCCCCCTTCGCCGCATCAACCAGGTCTTCCGCCCAGCGGTCGAGATTGTCCGACCAGTACTCGGCCTGCGAGATCGCCAGCCCCTGGTGCTTCAACAGGTCGTCGGCCAGGGTTCGCAACTGCCCCACCACGTCGGCTTGCCGCATCTCTTCGAGGACCGTCCGGAAATTCGCCAGTCGCCGGCGGTCGTAGTACGACTGCAGGTCGTCCATGATGATCGACACATCCTGGCTCCCCCGTCCCTCCACCTCCGACAGTTCCTGCAGTGGGCCACTGCCTTGCAGGTTTCCCCGTCGGCCAAAGTTCTTCGCCACCTGCCCCCCCAGCTTCGTCGCCACGTCGTTCTGCAGGCGCGACGCCGCCTTCAACCGCTTGACCAGCGTGCTCCCCTCGAGGTTCGCCAGCACGCGGTTCATTTCCTCCGACAGCTTCTCAAACTCGGCCAGCAGGTCCCGCTGCTCTTCGACCGCCTGCTCAAGCGGCGGGTTCGCCCCGTCCTGGTCGGGCTGGTTCGGCTTGGCTGGCTTTCCCCCCGCCAGTGTCGTGGTTGGCAACCGCAGGGTCGCCGGGCTCGAAGGCTTCTTCTCTCCCGAATCGCCCGCCTCTCCCGGAGGCTTGGGCTGCTGCGAACTCTCGCGGTCCGACACCGTGGGTGCCGCGAGACGATTGGGCTGTGGCTTCGACGACTGTCCCGCGCCCCCCTGGGTGTCGCGGTTCTGCCCCACCTGCGGTCCCGGCTTCGAGGAATTCGCCGCCAGCGACTGCCCGGGTTGTGCCGCCTGCTTCAACAGGTCGGCGACGCTCGGCATCCGGTTCGCCGAGATGTCTTGCAGCACCTGCAGCATCTCGGCCCACTTTTCCAGGTTCCCGACCCCCAGTTCGGGATTGCGGGCCGCCTGCCGCAGCAGGTCTTCTCCCGCCGCGGAGAGTGCCGAAAGTCGCCGGCCATTCGCCCGCTCGGCGGTCGCCTGCGCCTCCAACCGCCGGAGCGTGTCGGGCTGCCGCAGGTCGGCGTCAGACAATGACCGCAACTCCTTGTTCGTCTCGTGCAGCTGCAGCTCGCGATCCCGCACCTCCAGCGACTGCCTGTGCCACTTGTGCAACTGCTCGGCTACCCAGATCGCGTGCTCTTCGGGCGACATGACGTACAGCAGAAAGACCGGGGAATAGACCCGGCCACGTTCGGGGAGATAGTCCTCGGCGAAGATCCGCACCTGCAGGGGCTGCGGCGGAATGCCCAGCGACTTCGCCGAAAACGTGGCGGCCAGGTCGAGCGCCTCGCGGTCGGGAGCCCCCGCCCCCAGCACCCGCTCACCCTGTGCGGGCTGGCTCCCCGTCGCCGACGGGACCCCGGCCCATTCCATTCCCACCTGCTTCAACCCAAAGTCATCGCGGGCCCGCACCTGGAAGCTCAAGGTTTCCGAGTCGAGCAGCACCTTCTGGCGGGGCAGCCCCTCGGCTGCCAGGCTCGGCGCTTCATCGGGTCGAGCCGACAGGGTGATCTGAAACGGCTCGCGCCCCGCCAGCCCATGTTCATCCCGCCACTCGAGACTCAGCTCCCGCCGG
This sequence comes from uncultured Planctomycetaceae bacterium, assembly GCA_903898975.1. GTDB lineage: Bacteria > Planctomycetota > Planctomycetia > Planctomycetales > Planctomycetaceae > UBA10511. Next base: position 9,942 of record CAIUHT010000633.1, on the reverse strand, counting down.
TCGGTCACCGGTTGACGGGCGATGGTCAACTCGCGTCCCGACACAGTCTGCGACTGGCCCCCCAGCGTCACCTGCCGAAGTTCGCGACTCATGGTCCCCCGCACCGCCACTTCACTCCCCTGCACCACCGACAATGCGCCACTCCGCAGGTCTTTCACCACGGGCTGTGTGCGCTGCAGGTAGGCGGGCAGGATGATCTCGGCCGAGATGTCGGTCAGCTCGGGACGGGGGAGCGGAACCACGGGCACCGTCTGCCGATAGTCGCCCACTTTCAGCCGGAGGGTGCTGGGCTCGAGCAGGCCCGGGAATTCAAAGCTGTACCGCGAACTCGGTGCCGTGCGGGGCTGGCTGGCGTTGGCGACCTGGTCGGGCGCGGTGCGGTCGAAGGGATAGTTCCCCGTGATCGGCCGGGCGGCGACTGCGGGCTGACCGGCGACAGTCGCTTCCCCCTGGGCGGGAATCCACCGCGACCAGGGCCAGAGGGTCGACTGCACCGTGAACGGTTCCCCCTGCGGGACCACCACCTGGGTTGGCAACGGCTCGACCGCCGCGAAGGTGTAGCGGGGGACCGCGCTCCAGGGAGCCAGCAGCCGGGCCCAGGTGGGCCAGGCGGCGGCAGGCAGCGCGAGCGTGAGCGCCCCCACCAGCACTGCTCCCGCCACGGCCAGTCGGCGGAAGAGCGACAACCGCGTGGGGGGGAGCGCGGTGGCCACGTCCCGACGGGACGACTCACTGGCCACCTGTTCGATCGCCGCCTCGCACAGCGACCGCGAGCGGGTCTGCTCGAGGTCGTTGCGGGTCAACTCGATGACCCCCAGCAACTGATCACCCCAGGTGGGAAACCGCCGGGAGATGAGGCGGGCCAACTGCTCGGGTCGGCGGTGCTGCCAGATCCAGCGGTGCAGCGTCCAGGGGATGAGCCCGGCGACCGCCAGCCCCGCTCCCCACAGCAGCCACCGCAGCCCGTGGCCCGGGTCGATCAACCGGTCGGCGACAAACAGCAGCAGCCAGGCGGCCAGCAGGCCAGTGACCGCGGCACAGGCCGCCTCAACCAGCTTGACCTTCCACAGGCTCCGCCGGAAGAGGTCCAGCTGCCCCAGCAACCGCTCGGGGAGACGCAACGGAGGGACACCAGTCGGGTTGGTCATGGCACAGTCACTCTCAGGAACAGACACACGCGACCTCTCGATTCTACCACTCCGCACCCCCTACCCCAGAGGGGATTTCCGGGAAAAACCCCGCTCTTCCCCGGCCTCGACCGGCCCGCCCGTCTCAGAACAGGCCGACCCATTTCCTCAAGATCCAGAACAACGTCAGCAGGGCCACCATCGCCGCCATGACGGCGGGATGGCTCCACAGCTGCAGCCGGCGTTCGACCGGCGGGGGATCGGGGAGGTTCCCCAGCGTCTGCACCACCTCTTCCAGCCGGTTGAGGGCCAATACCTTACCCCGGGTGATCCGCGAAATCTCTTCGAGCACTTCCGGGCGGGCGGGCTTGCCCAGCCGTTCTTGCGCCAGCCCCTGCACGAAGAACGAGGTCTCGAGCGTCCCCCCCGTCTGCCGGCACGCCAGCGTCACTTCATGCCGGCCCGGCTCTTGCGGCGTGTACCGGGCGGTGAACAGCCCCCATTCCTCTCCCTGGGCCGACAGCCGAATGGTCTCGGCCCGGCCCGACGGCGCGACCACCCGGGCGGTCACTTCCCCCGTGGCAAGCGGTTCGCCCGAACGGTCCATGACGTTGGCGTTGAGGGCCAGCGACTGCTTCAGCTGAGGCTGGTCGGGGGCGTAATACAGCCGCATGGTTTCCCCCCGCGCCATATTCCGCTGATACGCCATCCACCGCACCACCTGTCCCCAGAAGCGGTAGTGATAGCGGTCTTCGACCCCCTTGCGCCACCGCCAGGCCCCGTCGGTCCCCATGAACAACACCTTGCCGGCACCATAGGTGCGGGTCGCCAGCAGAGGCAGACGACCAAACTCATTCGAGATCTCTTTGTGCACGCCCAGCACCTCGCTGCCGGGCCGGGCCCGCAGCACCGGGGCATACCACTGAAACCCGGGGAGCCCTTCCCACACCTCGGCGTTGTCTTCCTGCGTGTCGGCGAGCCGGGTCAGCAGGCTCCGCTGCCCCAGCTCGGTCAGTTCGAACTGGCCGGGAGTGCGCGACCCCCACCCGCCCGGCTGTCCTTCATCGAGCAGCACGGGGTACAGCTCTTTCAGTTCGGTCTCGAGCAGCGAAAACTGCCGGCCCTGCCACCCGGGCATGAAGACCAGCCCGCTGGCCTGCTGCTCGACCAGCCCCTTCAGCCAGCGGCACTGCTCGGGAGTGAGCTGCCCCTCTTCGATGCCGACGTCCCCCAAAAAGACCACGTCGTACTCAGACAACTGATCGAGCCCGGCGGGGAACTCCTTGATGTAGTCGCGGTTTCCCCCACCCACCCGGCCCAGCCCCGGATGAAACAGCAGGCACGAGAGTTCGATCCCCGGGTCGCGCGACAGGGCGTTCCGCAGGTAGCGGTACTCCCAGCGGGGGACCGATTCCACCACCAGCACCCGCAGCTTCTCTTCGCGAATGGTGACCGGGGCGGTGGCCACGTTGTTTTCCTCGAGCAGTTCGTCGGGAGCCCGCGGCACGGTCAGCGTCAGCGAGTAGTCGCCCGTGGTGGTCGGCTTCCAGGTCAGCACGTCGGTCGTCCGCCCCATCGGGGCGACCCGCACTTCCCGCGTCACCTCGGTCCCGTCCGAGATCTTCAGCACCACCGTCGTCGCGTGCTCAAGCGGCAGTGAACTCTCGAGCGTGAACGGAATCCGCAGGGTCTTCCCCGCAATTCCAAACGTTGGCAGGTCGAGCGACAGCACTTCGAGGTCGGGGAGGCGGGTCCGGCTGCCCGCGGCAAGCGTAAACACCGGGACGCCCGCCAGCCTCAACTTCACCGCCGCCTGAGACGGCGCCACCCCTTCGTTCCAGTCTCCATCGCTGGCCAGCACCACACCCCTGACCGGGCTCCCTCCATCCAGCACCGCGGCGAGCGGGGTGTTGAGGTCGGTTCCCCGCCCTGCCGCCCCCTCGGCGATTCCCTGCACCCGCACCTCGAACCGGTCGGTCAGCGACTCCCAGGTCTCGGGTTGAGCCACCCCGGCGACCGCTTCGGCCCGAGTCTGTGCCGAGGCGCGTGTCCCCTCGCTCCCCAGCACATCGCGCGTCTGCATGCTGGGCGACTGATCGACCAGCACCACCACGGCGGGCTTCTGCCGGGGAAGGGACCGCTCGACCCACTCGGGCTGATTGAACAGCAGCGCCCCCAGCGTGACCAGCAGCAGGCGGAACAGTTCGAGCCAGCCCACCCCTCGGCGGTAGCCACTGGCGCGATACGCCTGCCAGCCCAGCACCGCGGTCGCCAGCACGACCAGGATCGAGCCAATCAGCGACAGGGTGGTGAATTCAAACCGGGGGAACGAGGTGGTGTTCATGGCCCACCCACCGAGGCTGAAGTGCCGGGCGCGGACGGAGCGGCGAAGCCCCCCCACGGGGTCGGAGCGGGGCCCGCCGGGGCGCGGCGCAGTTGCGGCAGGCACAACGCCGCCTCACCCACCAGGGCCAGCAGCATCGCCCCCAGGAACAGTCGCCAGATCTCCTGCACCAGTCCCGCCAGGCTCCCCGCCTGCTCACTCACGCGCGAGTAATTCAGCCCGTCGAACAGCGTGTCGACCCGCTCGGCGGGAAGCGCGGTCGCCAGGTCTTCGCCCGCCGGTCGATTGATGGCGTACAGGCGATCTCCCTCGGCATAGACCCCGGCGTGAAACTCGGGCCCTCCCGAGGGCACGTCGGCCCCTCCCGCAATCCGCTGCCAGTTCGAGGACCCGCTTTGCGTCCCCCCGGCGGTCAGTTGCCGGGCGGTCCCCAACAGGGCCGACCCCTCGGCCAGGGCCCGCTGCACCAGCACATAGAGCACCACGCCATTGGTCGCCAGGTTTGAATCGGAGGTCGCCCCTGTGGTGGCCAGGAAGGCGACCCCGCCCCGGTTGGTCGGCACTCGCAACAGCAGGGGAATGCCCCCCGGCAGTTCCGCCAACGGAGTCCCCTCGCCCTGCAGTGGGGCGTAGCGGGCCACTTCAATCTGCCCGACCGGCAACGACTGCCCCGAGAGGGCGTTGGCCAGCAGGTCGGCATCGGCCCGCCAGGTCTCCACCCGCAACGGCGCGGCGGGCTCGACCCACGGGCCGTACCCCACACCAAACGCCCGCGCCGGGCCGGCGTCACCACTGGGCAGAAACAGCACCTGCCCGCCCCCCGCCACGTGCTTCTCGAGCGCGGTGAGGGTCTCTCCCGTTGGCAGGGGCGTGGCCCAGACCACCAGGCCAACGTTGCTCCAGTCGAGACCGGGAAGTTCGGCGGGGGCCAGCACCACCGCTTCCGAGGGGATCCGTGAGTCGGCCGAGATCGCTGCGGCGAGTTCGAACGGGCGGGTCAGCCCGGCGTCGCTCGTCACCAGCACCGTCTGCCGGGGGGGCGATTCGCCATAGGCGAACCAGGCGTCGTTGTCGCCCGCGTTGATATCCGCCGGCAGGCTCACCCGGCCCCATCCCTTGGTCTGTGAACTCTCGAGCGGCAGGCGGTGCTCTTTAATGTCGAGCCGATTCCCCACCAGTTCGACCGGCAATTCCGAGCGGGCCCCATCGACCTCGATCTGCAGCGCAAGACTCTGCGGCCCGCCGCCCGGGGGGGGGCCTTCGCGGGTCACCTGCAGCGACAGCAGCAACTCGGCGCGCTCGGCGGTACTCCGCCGACGGACCTCGGTGACCCGCACCGAGAGATTCCCCGCCGCAGGTTCACCATACGCCAGCAGGTGAAACCGCACCTGCCCCGACAGGGGGCCGAAGACGTCGCGCAGGGCGGGCCAGCGGCCCCCCTCGGGGTCCCAGTCGTTCCCGCGCAGGTCCGAGAGGAGCCAGATTTCGGTTCGACCCGCCTGGTTCGCCACGAGGTAGTCCCGGGCCTGTTCGAGCAGCGCGGGGATGTCGGTCGCGGTCGCCACCGGCTCACTGAACGCCGGGCCGGTCAGATCTTCGGGCCGCTGCAACTCGCGGGGATTCGGCGTGGTTCCGTCGAGCACCAGCCAGCGGTTCGAGCCCAGCCGTTCGAGGGCCTGCGCCAACTGCCGACGTCCCGTTTCATACTTCGACAGCCCCCCCGCGGCGGCGGTCTGCTGCATGCTGGGCGAACGATCAAGCAGCACCAGGGTGGTGTCGGCCCGGCCTCCCCCCGCCCAGCCCAGCCAGCCACTGGCCAGCGGTCGCGCGACCGCCAGCAGCAGGCCCAGCACCGCCAGGGTGCGACAGGCCAGGATGAGCCACTGGCGAATGCGGGCATACCCGCGCGACAGCCGGTTCGCCGCCAGCAGGAACATCATCGCCCCCCAGCGCACGGTCTGAAACCGCCGCTGGTTGATCAGGTGGATCAGGATGGGAATCGCCGCGAGGGGAAGGGCCCACAGCAGCCAGCCCTGCTGAAAGTTCATCGGGCCCCCTTCCCGCGGGTCCGACCCACCAGGAACCGCATGAGCACCTGCTCGTAGTTTTCGTCGAGCTTGACCTGGTGGTAGTCGACCACCGATTCCAGCACGATCTGCCGGATCTGCGCGAGGTAGTCGCGGACCGCCGCCAGGTACCGGCTGGCAATCTCGGTCGGGTCGGCGAAGATCGCCGGGCCCCCTTCCAGATCTTCAAACCGCATCGGCCGCCGAAAGTCGAAGCCCAACTCCTGGGGATCGAGCAGGTGGAAGACCGCCACGTCATGCTTGCGGAACCGCAGGTGCTGGAACGCCCCCCGCAACTCGGCTGGATCGACAAACAGGTCGGAGCAGAGGATGAACAGCGCCCGCTGGCGGGTGGTCTCGGCCAATTCGTGCAGGGCCGGGACCAGCAGCGACTCCCCCTCGGGACGCGCCTGCTCAAGCAGGTCGAAGACCGCCATCAGGTGCGCGGGGTTGCGGCGGGCGGGGAGGTGCCGGCGCACACCCCGCGCCAGGCAAGACAGCCCGACGGCATCTCCCTGCTGCAGCGCCAGGTAGCCCAGCGTGCCCGCCAGCCGACGGGCATAGTCGAGCTTCGTCAGCCCCACCGACCCATACCCCATCGAGCCACTGGTATCGACCACCAGGCAGCAGCGCAGGTTCGTGTCGGCTTCGAACTCTTTCACATAGAACCGGTCGCTCCGGCCATACGCCCGCCAGTCGAGTCGGCGGAGGTCGTCGCCCGGGACGTACTTGCGGTACTCGGCGAACTCGACGCTGGAGCCCCGGTGCGGGCTGGCGTGGCGGCCCGAGACCGTCCCCAGCATGGGAATCCGCGGGCAGAGCGGCACCGCCGAGAGGCGCGACAGCACCCCCTGGTCGAGAAAGTCGCGGGACCGTGAATCGGGAAACATGCACGCCCGGGGAAAAAAGGAACAGCGTCAGAAAGGGAACACAGTCGCAACCGCCACACGATTCTCGCAGCGTTCAGCCCGAGGGCCATCTCCCAGGCAGGATCTCCGCTGCCTCGCACACAAATCTCTCCCCCGTACTGGCTGCCTGACACCGCCCCGCAAGACCACCGGCAGAACTGGCACACACCCCGGCGCGGGTCGGTCTCACAAGGTGTTTGTCTTGAGGGCTGACCATCTCAGGCGCCAAGGGAACTTCAAGCGCCAGTCGAACGAACCGGGGCGGTTGAGTGGTGGTGACGTCGGGTTGTGAGTCTCGATGGGGTGGTGTTCAGGCCTGGGCGGCGGTTTCGGCCAGCAGGCGGCGGACAATCTGCCGGGCGTCGATCCCCTCCGATTGAGCGGTGAAGGTGGTGATGACCCGGTGCGTCAGCACGGGGACGGCGACCTCCTGCACATCTTCGAGGCGCACCATGTAGCTACCCATCAGGGCGGCCCGCGCCTTGGCTCCGAGGATCAGGTATTGCACGGCCCGGGGGCCGGCCCCCCAGCCCACCAGTGGCTTGAGCCACGCCGGGGCGGTGGGCGACTGCGGCCGCGTCTTGCGGACCAGTTGAGCCGCATAGGTGTAGATGTGATCGGGAACCGGAATCCGCCGCACCAGTTCCTGCTGCTTCAAGATCTCTTCGCCCGACAGCAGCGAGGCGAGCTTGGGAAGGCTCCCCCCGGTCGTGGTGCGGGCGATCTGCACCTCTTCGTCTTCGCTCGGGTAGTCGAGCTCGATCAGGAACATGAAGCGGTCAAGTTGCGCCTCGGGGAGCGGATAGGTCCCTTCCTGCTCGACCGGGTTCTGCGTCGCCAGCACCAGGAAGGGCTGGTCGAGAGTGAAGGTCTTCCCCACGACCGTCACGCGATGCTCCTGCATCGCCTCGAGCATCGCCGCCTGCGTCTTGGGAGGGGCGCGATTGATTTCGTCGGCGAGCACGATGTTGGCGAACACGGGACCGGGGACAAACTGAAACTCCCGCCGGCCTCCCGCCCCCTCCTGGAGAATGTCGGTCCCGGTGATGTCCATCGGCATCAGGTCGGGAGTGAACTGAATGCGGTTGAACCGCAGCGACATCGTTTCCGACAGCTTGCTGACCAGCAGCGTCTTCGCCAGCCCGGGAACTCCCATCAGCAGGGCGTGCCCGCGGGCGAACAGGCAGATGGCCAGCCGCTCGACCACCGTCTGCTGTCCCACGATCACCCGGCCCAGCTCCTGCCTGAGCCGGGCGTACGTCTCACGCAGCCGGTCAATCGCCGCGACGTCATCATCAGCGAGCCGTTCGAGGGGACTGGGGTTCGCGGGACCGGGCATGATTGAAAGGCTTTCGGAAGGAATTGCAGACGAGCGACGAGCCTGGCCCGGGCTCAGCGGGATGGTCGATGGTTGAAGTTGGTCGCCCCCCCCTGCGGGGTGCGCGACTCTCTGCGATGCCTCGCACCGGCGGGCCGATGGCACGGACCGCCCGCCAATCGGCCTCCCCCTCGATGGACCGTTGGGTATCTCGCGGCGCGGGACGCGCTGGTATTATGCCACAATGACCCGCAAATTACCGCATCTCGCCGCGCGTAAAATGAGAGCCTGCCTGCCAACGCGCGACGCCCGGCATGCGTCCGGCCAGTCGGGGACACTGGGCGGGTCTGTGCGGGAGATTGTCCCAGGGCCACTGCTGGTCGCGCTGACACTGGCCGCACCGCTGCTCTGCACCCTGGGGCTCGGCGCGCGGGCCGCAGGAGCCGAGCGGCCGCGGGCACCCCTCGGGATCGACAAACCAGCTCCCTTGCCGCGCGACACCGGCTACCGCGGGGCCTGGTATGCCAACCAGCCTTCAGGCGATGAGTACCGCTACAAGTACAGCGGGGGCTTCGCCACGTACCCGCACCAGACGGTGCCCTGCGCGCTGTACGACGCCACCGTTGACCGCACCTTCTTCTGTTACAACGGCGCGGTCGCCGATGGCAAGTCGCTGTTGCACCTGGTGGGGGAATTCGACCACGCCACGGGTCGGGTCTCCCGCCCGGTGATCCTGCTCGACAAACAGACCACCGACGCCCACGACAACCCGACCCTCATGCTCGATGATGCCGGGCATGTGTGGGTCTTTTCGGCGGCTCATGGCCGGGCCCGGCCCGCCTACATCCACCGCAGCACCGCCCCTCACTCGATCGACCGCTTCGAGCGGATCGCCGAAACCAGCTTTTCCTACGCCCACCCCTGGTGGATCCCCGGGCGGGGATTCCTGTTCGCCCAGACCCATTACCTCAAGGGCCGGCAACTGGCGACCAGACCAGCCCCGATGGCCGCGACTGGTCAAAGCCCCGCCCCTTCGCCCTGATGGAACAGGGGAGTTACCAGGTCACGTGGCGCCGCGGGACCCGCCTCGCCACGGTCTTCGACATGCACCCCGAGCCAATCGGGCTGAACGCCCGGGCGAACATCTACTTCGCCCAGACCGACGATTTTGGCCAGTCGTGGCAGACCAGCACGGGCGAGACCCTCGCGCTCCCGCTGACCAATCCCCAGAACCCCGCTCTCGTCTACGACTCAAGGGCCGACCAGAAACTGGTCTACCTGAAAGATCTGAACTTCGATGCCAAGGGGCGGCCGATCATCCTGTACCTGGTGAGCAACGGGTATCACTCGGGCCCCGGGCACGGATTGCGGACCTGGTACACCCTCCGCTGGACGGGTCGCGACTGGGACCGCCGGGAGTTCACCACCAGCGACCACAATTACGACCACGGGTCACTCTTTGTGGAAGAGCAGGGACGCTGGCAGGTGGTGGCCCCAACCGACCCGGGACCGCAGCCGTGGACCACCGGAGGCGAGATGGTGCTGTGGCAAAGCGACAACCAGGGGGCAACCTGGCGGCGGGTGCGCAGCCTGACTTCGGGCAGTTCCCGCAACCACACCTACGCCCGTCGGCCAGTGGACGCCCACCCCCGGTTCTACGCCCTGTGGGCCGACGGCAACCCACTGGAACCGTCGCAGTCTTCGCTCTATTTCACTACCCGCGATGGTGCCGCGGTCTATCGCCTGCCCCGGGAAATGACCGGCGACTCGGCCCTCCCCGAACGGCTCTCGATGCCATGAAAATGCTCCACCCTGCGAGCGGCTCGCGCATACACTCTCCCGATCTGCGAGGTCAGAAGTGCGCGGGGACAGCCATGGACTGCAACATTCCGAGCAGTCATGCGACCGCGCTGTGCAGCGTGGTTCCGTCCAGCAATTTCACCCACCCGGCACGGTCATGAACCACTCGCTCGAAGTGTCCATCCGCCTGGGAGCGAGCCTGCTGGTCTTGGTCTCGATGGCGGCCTGGGAGGTTCTCCGTCCCCGGCGGCGGCTGACAGTGCGCAAGATGCCGCGCTGGGCCAACAACCTGGCGCTGGCCCTGCTGAACGCCTTGGCAACACGGTGGCTGTTGCCAATCACCGCCGTGGGGACCGCGGCCCTGGCCACCGAGCGTGGC
>CAIUHT010000632.1 GCA_903898975.1 uncultured Planctomycetaceae bacterium | reverse complement strand
AATCGATCGCCTGGCAAACGCTTGATGTGCTGCAGGCGATGGAACGGGATTCGGGAGTGGCGTTGTCCCAGTTGCAGGTCGATGGCGGGGCCTCGCGCAACAATCTGCTGATGCAGTTTCAGGCCGATGTCCTGCAGACCCCGGTCCGTCGGCCAGTGCTCGCCGAGACGACCGCGGTGGGGGCCGCCGCACTCGCCGGCCTCGCCAGCGGGGTCTGGTCGAACGCAGGGCAGTTCGCCCAGCAATGGCAACTGGACCGCGAGTTTCGGCCGCAGATGGGTGTCGGGGAGCGGGATGAGCGGCAACAGCGCTGGCACCAGGCGGTCTCGCGGTCGCTCGATTGGAGTTGAGAGCGAACCGCTCCGCGCTGACCGCCGGCCCGCCACCGACTAAAATGCGGAGGGCTGACAGTGCAGCCCGTGGCGACTCGACGAGTTCTCGCGAACCCGGGGGCCACGATGCCGCCTCAAGTTTGTTCGGCCCTGAAGATTGTTCGACTTTGAAGATGGTGTGACGTGGAGCGGCTGAAACGTGACTTGCTTCCGACCTCGATGGGCCGGCAGCCTGATCACGGCAAGTGCTTTCGTCTGTCCGGAGTTCCTTGAATCGAGAGAGTCATGCGCATTTCGACTACGTGGATCTGTCTGTCCTGCCTGTTGGTGGCGGGAGTTGGTTGTGCCCCGGCTTCGGCACCTGCTCCGGCCCCGGCGGCTGCACCGGCGAAGGCGACCGCCGCCACGCCTGCCGACAAAGAGGCTGCCGAGCGCGAGGAAGCGTTGTCGAAGCTCGATCCCGCCGATCGCAAGCTGGCCGAGGCGCAGGGATATTGTGCCCTGTCGGGTGAGCCGTTGGGCTCGATGGGCCCCCCGGTGAAGGTGGCGTTGGGCGACGACTCGGTGTTCGTCTGCTGCGAGGGGTGTTCGGAGGGAGCGGCGAAGAATCCCGAAAAGACCCTCGAGCGAGTTGCGCAGTTCAAGGCCAAGGTCGAGAAAGAACGGGCCAAGTAGCGTTCTCGCTGGCAGGAGAGAGCCCCGCGTGGCCAAGCCGCGCGGGGCGCTGGGCCAGCAATTGCGGTGAACGCGGCCCGGCATGGCGACTTGAGGGCGATGTTGACTGGCGTCAGGCTGCCTCGTCGCCCAGCGACTTCAGGTCGCGCACTTGTCGCAGCAGTCCTGCCGCCTCGATCCCCTCGGGGCGGAGTTCGAGCACTCGGGCGAAGCACCGCTCGGCACTCTCCAGGTCTCCCTGCTGCTGGCAGGTGAGACCCAGGTACTGCCAGGCCTGGGCGAAGCTGGGGTCGAGCGTGACTGCCTGCTGCAGTCGCAGGCGGGCGCCAATCAGGTTGCCGTACTGCAGCAGCACTTTGCCCATCAGGTAGTGCAGTTCGCCATTCTGCGGCGCGTGTTGCACGGCGGCCTGCAGGCTCTCAAGCCCCTCTTCCTGCAGCCCGGCTTCGAGGCAGAGCCGGCCGAGGGCGAGATGCAATTCGGCCCGCTGGGGCTCCAGCTCAATGGCCCTGCGGAGGCATTGATGGGCCTTGCCAAAGTCGAGCTGCTCGTGGTGAACCAGCCCCAGCAGGTGCCAGATTTCGGCTTCCTCCGGGGCGAGCCGGGCCGCATGGCGCAGCAGCCGCTCGGCCTGTT
>CAIUHT010000631.1 GCA_903898975.1 uncultured Planctomycetaceae bacterium | reverse complement strand
TGGTCGCGGCCGTAGTTTGTGCGGCTGACGCCCCCCTGCGAGTAGATGGTCCGGCCAAACTCGCCCCCCCAGATGACGAGGGTCGAATCGAACAAGCCGCGCTGCTTGAGGTCTTGAATGAGCCCCCAGCAGGGTTGATCGACATCGCGGCACTGATCGGGAAGTCGACCCGCGACGTTGGCGTGCGTATCCCAGTTGTTGTGGTAGACCTGGATGAACCGCACGCCGCGTTCGACCATCCGGCGGGCGAGCAGCACGGTGTGGGCGAAACTGCCGGGCTTGCGGGCCTCTTCGCCGTAGAGCTGGTAGGTCGCCTCGGTCTCGGTGGCCAGGTTGGTCAGATCAGGAACGCTCGACTGCATGCGGAAGGCGAGTTCGTACTGCTGGATGCGGGTCTGGGTCTCGGGATCGCCCACGCGCTGGAGGGTGATCTCATTGAGCCGCTTCAGGCCGTCGAGCGTCTGCCGGCGGACATCGGTCGAGACCCCGTCGGGATTGTTGATGTAGAGGATGGGATCGCCCCCCGAGCGGAACGACACCCCGGCGTATTCACCCGGGAGGTAGCCCGAAGACCAGAGACGGGAGGAGATGGCCTGCACCTGCTCGGTGTTGGTGGGGCGGGCGACCAGCACGACAAACGAGGGCAGGTTCTGATTGAGCGAACCCAGGCCATAAGAGGCCCACGACCCCAGGCAGGGACGCCCGGTGATCTGGTTGCCGGTCTGCATGTAGCTGATGGCCGGCTCGTGGTTGATCGCCTCGGTGTGCATGGTGCGGATGAAGCACATGTCATCGACCATCGAGGCGGTCTTGGGGAGCAGTTCGGAAACCCACATGCCGCTCTGCCCGTGCTGGGCAAACTTGAACTTGGTCGGGGCGATGGGGAACCGCGCCTGACCCGAGGTCATGGTGGTGAGCCGCTGACCGTTGCGGATCGTCTCGGGGAGGTCCTTGTCGTAGAACTCCTCCATCTTGGGCTTGTAGTCGTAGAGGTCCATCTGCGGGGGACCACCGACCCTGTGCAGGTAGATCACATTGCGGGCCTTGCCCAGGAAGTGATTCAGCCCCCCTCCACTGGCGGGACCGACACTCTCGGCGGCCCGGGCCGGGCCCTGCCCGAGCAGTTGCGAGAGGGCAGCCCACCCGACGGCGTTCACCCCCCGCCCCAGGAAAACCCGCCGCCGCTCCGCCTGCTGGAATTGTTGCCAGGGATCCATCGTGTCGGACTCCGAATGAAGAGACGTGTGTCTGAGGTGGTGTGTCAGGGCCAGCGGTGACAGGTCATCCGCCGGGGTGGAGGACAAGGTCTGAGGAACAGCGAGGCTCGGCACGTCGGCCACCCAACGGCCCTCGGCAACAGACCGGACCAGAGATCGAATGCCTCTCGCCCGAATTCGCTCCCGGGGAGCCGAAGGACGGTGGTTGTTCCAGCCGGCTACTTGTTCAAGACCTCGTCGAGGTTCAACAGTTGGTTGGTGAGCATGGTCCACGCCGCGAGTTCGGGAGCGGCCATCCCAGCCGCGACGGGGGTGTCGCCCACCTTCAGCAGTTTCTCGGCCTCAGCGGGCTGGGCGGTGTAGTGGGCCAGCAACTGGGCCAGGCCGGGTCGCACCACTTCGAGTTCAGCCGGGGTGAAGGGCCGGGCCAGGATACGGCGGGCGATGCGGTCGAGCCGGGCGTCGGTCGCGGTCTCGGGCTCTTGCAGCACGCGGGTGGCGAGGACGCGGGCCGCCTCGACGAACTGGGGATCGTTGAGGGTCACCAGGGCCTGCAGCGGGGTGTTGGTCCGCTCGCGGCGGACCGTGCAGGTCTCGCGGGATGGGGCGTTGAAAACGTCCATCGACGCGGGCGGAGCACTCCGCTTCCAGAAGGTGTACATGCTGCGGCGGTAGAGGTTCGGCCCCTGGTCGGCGCGGTAGTCGCGGGTGTTGCTGCCAAACATCGCGACCGCCTCCCAGACCCCGGCGGGCTGGTAGGGGCGGACGCTGGGGCCACCCAGTCGTTCGACCAGCAGGCCACTGGTGGCCAGGGCGTAGTCGCGGACCATCTCGGCATCCATGCGGAAACGGGGCCCTCGGGAGAGCCAGCGATTCTGCGGGTCGAGTTCGAGCTTGGCGGGTGTGGTCTGGGCCGATTGCCGGTAGGTCGCCGACATCACCAGACGCTTGTAGAACCGCTTGAGATCCCAGCCCGATTCGCGGAACTCAATCGCCAGCCAGTCGAGCAGCTGTTGATTGGCGGGGAGTTCTCCAGAGATGCCAAAGTCGCCCGCGGTTCGCACCAGCCCGGTGCCAAACAACTCCTGCCAGATGCGGTTGACCGCGACGCGGGAGGTGAGGGGCTGATCCGGACCAAGCAGCCACTGGGCGAAGCCGAGTCGATTGGCGGGCGCCCCCTCGGGGAACGGAGGGAGGAAGGCTGGTGTGCGGGGGGCGACCTCGTCGCGTCGCTGATCGTACTCACCCCGGAACAGC
>CAIUHT010000630.1 GCA_903898975.1 uncultured Planctomycetaceae bacterium | reverse complement strand
AGCTGTTTGCGGACGGTGTTGAGTTCGTGGATGGTGGCACCCGACTGCATGAGGACGCGGGTGACCGCCTGTTTGTCGGCGAGCGAGAGGCCGGGGGCGGGGGCGGGCAAGAGGGCGCTGCCGCCACCCGAGAGGAGGACCAGGCAGAGGTCGCGGGGGCCGAGGCGGGCGACGCGGGCGAGGATTTCGGTGGCCCCGGCGACACCGGCGGCGGTCGGTTCGTTCAGCCCGGCGGGGCGAGCGGGGTGGAGCACGACGGGGGGGGTGAGGCCGACGCAATCGGCGGTGACGTTCACCCAGCCCGAGAGTTGGTCGGGGGGCAGGGCGGGGGCGAGGAGATCGAGGGCCCCGCGGACCATGCCAGCGCCGGCCTTGCCGGTGCCGACGATCTCGACGCGGCCCAGGGTGGCGAGCGGATAGGAGCGGGGGCCGACCCAGAGTGCCCCGGCGTCGATCCGCAGGGAGTGGCGGACGAGTTGCCGGGCATCGACTGCCGCAACCCCGGCGTGCCAGATCTGCCGGGCCAGTTCCTCGCGGTTCAGGCTGTTCACCGGGATTGCTCCAGCATGGGGGTTCCGTTGCAGGTGGGGTGGTTGCGTTTACGCCGAGGGGGGCATGGGGAATCGCGCTCTCTGTGGAGGGACTCATGCTATCGCAGGATAAGCGACAGGCGAAACGGCGCGGCCACCGAGGGTGAGGGGCAGCGAGGCTGGTGAGGTGTGTGTGGCGGGGGCGGTTGGCAGTGAGGGTGTGGGGGTGTAATGTCGCGGGAGAGGGGTGGAGGGTGGAGGGTGGTGAGGGGAAGGGTGAGGGGGGTTCAGTCGAGGCGCGGGAGATTGGGATGATGGCGCGGCAGATTGATGTGATGTTGGCCACTCATGCCGGGGGGGCTCATGTGGAGGCGTACCTGGCTGCGTTGGGGGCGAGTCCCGACTGTGGGAGGGTGACGCTGTGTGATCCGGACGGGACGTGGCACGAGGCGGCCCGGGCGAAGTTGGGAGAGCGGTTGCAGCGGGTGGAGCGGGAGTTGGCTCCGCTGCTGGCCGAACGTCCCGAGTTGGCGCTGGTGTCTTACGAAGCGCGGCTGGCTCCGGGGGTGATTGAGGCGGCCCTGGAGGCGGGGTGTCATGTGCTGGCGGAAAAGCCGGGGTGCGTGGCGGTCGCCGACTTCGCCCGGCTGTGCCAGATCGCCGACAGCAAGCACCGCTGGCTGATGCTGGCGTTTGCGAACCGGTCGAATCCGGAGATTGTGGCGGCCCGTGAGCTGGTGCGGGGCGGGAGGCTGGGGCGGCTGTATGGGATTGAGCTGCAGTTGGTCGCCGACCAGACCCGGCTGACGGGCGAGGGGTATCGTCGGCAATGGTTTGCGCAGAAGAGCCGGGCGGGCGGGGGGCACCTGGCCTGGCTGGGGATTCACTGGCTGGACCTGGCGATGTATGTGACGGGGAGTCGGCTGGTGACGGCGACGGGGCTGACGACCAACATTGGGGGGACGCCGCTGGACATAGAAGATTCGGCGGTGGTGGCGTTCCAGCTGGAGAACGGCATTTTGGGGACACTGACGTCGGGCTACTACCTGCCGCGGGGGTATCACTCGCGGTTGCAGGTGTGGGGGTCGCAGGGGTGGCTGCGGCTGGATCCGGTGAATGAGCGGCGGCTGGAGTGGCTGACGACCGTGGGGGAGCGGGCGGGGGAGGTGATCCAGGAACCACCGGCGGCGAGCCCGGGGGGGTATACGCCGTTTGTGGGGGCCGTTTGCCGGGCGGTGGCGAGTGAGTCGGAGCCCCCGGTGACAACGGCGGAGAGTCTGCGGGCGATCGAGGGGGTGTTTGCGGTGTATCGGGCGGCGGAAACGGGGACGACACAGCGGTGGCCGGGGGAGGGGGCGGGGCGTTGAGGGGAGTGACCGCGCGGGTTGGGCAAGCGGGGGGCGATGGCAGCGATTTTTTCGGGATTTTGGGGCGTTTTTTGAGGGCGGGCGAGGGGGGCTGGCGGGGCGTTGTGGAAGCGGAACCCGGTTGAGAGTGGCACCCCACACCGATAGACTGACGGGGTGGATTTGCGAGGATTCGTCCTGGAGAAACGACGCCGCGATTTGGCGGGCGGACGTGGGGGCTGAGCGGGTGGAGGGTGGAGTGTGGAGTGTGGAGTGTGGAGTGTGGAGTGTGGAGTGTGGAGTGTGGAGTGT
>CAIUHT010000629.1 GCA_903898975.1 uncultured Planctomycetaceae bacterium | reverse complement strand
CTGGTGGTGGTGGCGGGACCGACCGGGGCGGGGAAGAGCACGACGCTCGCCGCGTTGATCGATCACATCAACCAGACCCGCCGCTGCCATATCGTGACGATTGAAGACCCGATTGAGTACCTGCATCCCCCGGCGTTGTCCCTGGTGACGCAACGGCAGGTTGGGAGTGATGTGGCGGGGTTTGGCGTGGCCCTGGTCGAGGCACTCCGGCAGGACCCCGACGTGATCCTGGTGGGCGAGATGCGCGATCGCGAGACCATGCGGACCGCGCTGACCGCCGCCGAGACGGGGCACCTGGTCTTCTCGACCGTGCATGCCGGGAGCTGTGCCCAGGGGGTCGAGCGGCTGGTCGCGGTGTTTCCCGCCGAAGAGCAGACCTCGATCCGGCGGCAACTCTCGCTGGTGCTGCGGTGCCTGGTGGCGCAGTCGCTGGTGCGGGCCGATGGCCCGAAGGGGGGGCGTGGTCGGCGGGTGCCCCTGTGCGAGATCCTGATGCTGACGCCGGGAGTGGCCCACCTGGTGGCGAGCGGGAAGACGTCGCAGCTCGAGTCAGCGATCCAGACCGGGGCGGGGGAGGGGATGCAGACGTTCGCGAATGACCTGGCGCGGCTGGTGCGGGAGGGGCTGGTCTCGGAGATGTCGGCGCGGAACCTGCTGCGGAGCGATGGGTCGGAATGAGGTGAAAGTGTGAAATCCTGGTGCCAGGGGCGGCGCGCAGCGTCCTGGCCAGCTTGGTTCTGGTCCCCTTTTCTCAGTGATTCGACAGCCAGTGATTCGACAGCCGGGCAACGCCGCTGCCAACAGCCAGCGTGCCGGGGTGCTCAAGCGCAGCCGGGTTCGAGTGCGGCGTTGGTCCGTGGCAGTCCTGACCCATGGCGGCTGCAACGAGAGTGGTGACCGGCCCGAGAGGCCGGTGTGACGCCAGCCCGCCACGACGGCTGCGGTAAGCAGCGGTCTATCGAACGCGGCTGCGACTGGGGGCCTGGCCGAATTGCCAGCGCCGGGGTGGCGCCAGCCGCAGGTTGTTGTGATCGCGCAGCAGCCGCGTGTCTGCCTGCGGGTCGAGTTGCCGCCCGGGGCGGGTGAGCGCAGCGACGGGGAGTGCCGCGTTGCACGGCAACGCGACTGGCTGCCCAGACTGCCCAGTTGTTGCGCCTGCGATTCCTTGCGGTGGTTGTCCAGGATGCGCGATGTGCGCCTTCCGCATGCGATCGAGGAAACTGTGAGGAATTCGCGGAGGGAAACCCGCCAGCGTCGCGTGGCGGCGCCAAACTGGGGGAGAGGAGCAACTCCCGTCCACGGAGGGAATCCTGTTAGCGGAAGGCACAGCAAGATGAGCAACGTTGGTGACTTGATCGTGGAATGCAAATGGACGTGTGCACAGAATCGCCGGGGAGCCCGCGGGGTGACGAGGGGCCCGGCCAAGTGGCTGTTCGCATGGCTGGCCCTGGGGCTGTGCCTGGGGGCGGGACCGAGCGCCCGAGCGGGCACGATTTCGGCCTGGGGATACTCGGGGGAAGGACTGGCGAATGTCCCGTCGGGTGATGACTTCACCGCCATCGCAGCCGGGGGAGGGAACTGGGCCTTGGCGCTGCGTGACAGCGGCACCATCGCGGCCTGGGGTTCCGACCTGCGTGGGGCGGTTTCCAACGCGCCCACCTCCTCGGGATTCACTGCCATTGCCGCTGGGTTTCACCACGGGTACGCGCTGCGAGCGGATGGTTCAATCGCCGCCTGGGGGTGGGATAGCCAGGGACAGGTCTCGAACACGCCCGGCGGAACTGGGTTTACGGCGATTGCGGCAGGGCTTTCGCACGGGTATGCCCTGCGGACCGATGGCTCGATTGCCGCCTGGGGCCAGGACGAGTCCGGCTCGGTGTCAAACACTCCGACCGGCACCGGGTTCCTGGCGGTTGCCGCGGGCTACTATTGTGGCTTCGCCCTGCGAGCCGACGGGTCGATCGCCGCGTGGGGAGACGACCAGCTGGGTCCGGTCTCTTCGGCCCCCACTGCCACGGGGTTCACGAAGATCTCTGGCAGGGGCTTCAACGGGCTGGCCCTCACAGCCAATGGGGGCCTCGTCGGCTGGGGGTGGGACAACTCTGGCGTGGTCAGCGGAACCCCGACCGGCGTGGGCTTTAGCGACATGGCGGTCAGTACGAACCATGCTTATGCCCTGCGGGCGGATGGCTCGATCGCCGCTTGGGGTCTCGACCAGTATGGCTCGGTGTTCAACACCCCAACCGGAACCGGGTTCACCGCCCTTGCGGCAGAGAGTGGTTACGGCCTGGCCCTCGGACCGGCGCAGCCTGCGGTCCCCGAACCTTCGCTGCTGGCACTGGCTGGCATGGGCGTGGTCGCCCTGTGCGGACGGCACCTGCACCGGCGGGCTGTCGAACAGTCTGCGTTGCGCTGAGAGCGTGCCGGTCAGTCGCGGGGCAGTGAAGCCGAGTAAAGCGACACCGCCCTCAGCCGACCTTGGTTCCGAGGCTTGTGTGACCTCATGAAGTCACAGCGCGTGACGGCACCCAGGTGCGCGGAACCACTCGAGGCAGAAGCCTGCGACCCGTGCCTTTCGTGCCCGGGACCGGCGACCGGGCGAACCAGGGGTCGATCGGTGCCCGTTCCCGCGCGGGGCTGGTGCGGCTTACCGCGATGCGGAGGCCAGTTCGCGGGTCGGGCTCGCCGACTGCAAACGCTGGCCCAGCCGGCGGGCCACCTGGTAGAGCAGTTCCAGCGAGTCGTCGGCCTGCTGTTCGGTGATGATGTTGGGGGGGCTGATGCGGACCACGTGCCCGGCGAGGGGGCCCAGCAGGTGGATGCCATCTCCCCCGGGGGTCCCCAGGTAGGCTTCCCGCACCAGTTCGATGGCGACTTGCCGACGGTCGAGTGGGCCCAGTGCCGCGCACTCAATGCCGAACACGAGCCCTTCCCCGCGGACCTTGGTGACCACGCCGGTCTCCTTCAGGCGATTGAGCCCGGCGAAGAAGCGG
>CAIUHT010000628.1 GCA_903898975.1 uncultured Planctomycetaceae bacterium | reverse complement strand
GTCAGCCAGACAGCCAGGGTGGCCGCAAGTGCGGGACCGATACGAGTCACCCAGACCCGGTCACACCCGCCCAAACACGCTCCGATCGCGACGGTGATCCACTGCGGGAGGGGGGGGTTCTCCATCCACGGGCGGCCACCGTTCTTGGGAATGATCCAATCGTGGTCCAGGGACATTTCCCGCGCGGTTTCGGGCAGCACCCCCTCGTGCATTGTGAGGGGGCGACCTCCCACCAGCGAGAGCCCAAAGAACAACAGGCAGTATGTCAGCAGCAGTGCCGTTCCCCAGCCTCCCAGGCTCGGGCCCTCATCCCGGTCGTCCATGACCTCTCCTCGTCAGCAGCCAGTGACGGCCTGCGACAGGCCGTCATTGCGTCCGTTTGATCAGCTTTCCTGAGAGCGGTCAAGACGGGTCTGCGGGTGCCAGGTTCTAACGACCCGGGCCAAGTCGCGGGGATCCAATTCAACCTGAGGGCGAGGCGTGGAAAAGCCAACCCAGGCTTGGGACCAGTCGCCTGCAAACTCGAGAAATTGCGGGATTATTCCGCGTCCCGCCTGCGGAGCACGAGAACGTCGCAGTGGGCGTGCCGGAGGACTCGCTCGGCAACAGAACCCAACAGGAACCGCTTGACCCCGTGGTACCCATGGGAGGGGATGACAATGAGGCCCGCTTTCACCTCCGCGGCGTAGTCGGTGATATCGAGGCCGGGATCGCCCAGTCGAACCTCGAGGTGGCACCCCACCAGTCGGTGTTCCGACACAAAAGCGGCCAGTCGGTCCCTGGCGGTCTGAAGTCTGTGGTCTTCGTCGGCAGCGATGGCGAATGAGCCTGGCATCACCAAATCGAGAGGGACTAGTACATGCAGAACATGGATGTGGCCCGGTTGGGCCACCAGTTGGGCGGCCGTCTTGAGGGCATCTCCCGATGAATCGGAAAAATCGATCGGCACAACCACGGAATCGAGCGGCAGCCAACTCATCCGCGAACTCCTGGGGAATCGTCGCTGAGCCACGGGCGGCCACCAGTCCAATCCAAGATTGGTGCCGTCTTGATCCAGGTAGCGACGAGAGAGGCTCAATTGGACTGTTTCCGCCCCAAAAGTGCCAGTCGATCGATTTTTCACATTTTTCGTTGTCAAAAATAGCCAATGTGCGTATAGTTGAGTGCAGATCGGAACTCGGTCGTCGGTGGTCGACGGCCCACGCGCCCATTCAGGATCGTTGAAAATGCGGACCGCTCTCGAATCGATCGACGGCGATTTCCTCAGCCAACTGCATCGTAGCGGGCCCCAGACTGTACAGGAGTTGTGCACGGGCTCCGGGGTGACGGCGACAGCGGTGCGTCAGCGATTGACCCGCTTGCAGGGTCAGGGCTTGGTTGCCCGTGAGCGGATTCGACAGGGCCGGGGTCGACCTCACTACGTCTATCGCGTGACCGACAAGGGGGCTCGGCAACTGGGCGACAACTACGGCGACCTGGCGCTGATCTTGTGGCGGGAGTTGCATGCGATCGACGATACGCGTGTCCGGGACGCAGTGACGAGCAGGGTTCGGGAGGCGCTGGTTGGGCGGCTTGGAACCTATCGGGAGGGGCAGATTCGTGACCGCATGCGGCGGCTGGCAGAGTCGCTTTCTGTGCGGGGTTACGACGTGGAGATCGCTGAGTCTTCAGGCCTCCCTGTGCTGCGAGAACACAACTGCCCGTATCATGAGTTGGCCGATCAGGACCGTGAGATCTGCAACCTCGAGAGGCAGGTTTTTGAGCAGACTTTGGGGGTGCAGGTCAAGCTCTCGCAGTGTTGCCTCGACGGCCACAAATGCTGCGAGTTCGAGGTCGACGTCTCCTCAATGCCGCAAGTTCAAGTGAGCTCGCCTGTGCCAGTCTAAAAACTTCCTTAGAGAATCGAATTCCGACTCTCCACAGACTACCATCCCGGGCTGTCAACAACTTCGGGACGACAGATTCCGAAGCTCAGTTCCCGCCTCTGCAACCTGCTCAACAGTACACACGCCATGACTTGGATTGATGGTCGATTCGAAGAAAACCTGATTGTCACCACCTTGGAGCAGGCCACTAACTGGGCTAGGCAAGCCAGTATCTGGCCGATGACATTCGGTTTGGCGTGCTGCGCGATCGAGATGATGGCTGCGGGGGCCAGTCGTTACGACTTGGATCGTTTCGGTGCAGGGGCGTTTCGTGCGACTCCGCGCCAGGCGGACCTGATGATTGTGGCGGGAACGGTGACGTTCAAGATGGCCAGTCGGGTCCGTCGCCTGTACGAGCAGATGCCCGACCCGAAGTACGTGATCGCCATGGGGGCCTGTACGG
This sequence comes from uncultured Planctomycetaceae bacterium, assembly GCA_903898975.1. Lineage (GTDB taxonomy): Bacteria > Planctomycetota > Planctomycetia > Planctomycetales > Planctomycetaceae > UBA10511. The sequence continues at coordinate 475 of CAIUHT010000628.1, read as the reverse complement.
TGGGAGGTGGGCCCTACTTCAAGTGGGGCTATCACGTGGTCAAGGGAGTTGACTTGGTGGTTCCGGTGGATGTCTATGTGCCGGGTTGTCCTCCGCGTCCAGAAGCGTTGTTGGAGGGTTTGATGCGCGTGCAGGACAAGATCAAGGCAAAGCGGTTGGCCAAGGGGGCCAGCAGCGATCTGCCCGTGCCTCACCATTCGGGTTACGCCACTCCGCCGTCATTCGTGGGGGTGTGATTCAGTCGGCTGACCGGGACGGGGTCGCTCGGGTCTGTTCCGGCACCTGCAGTTGGCCTCCTGTAAGTTGCCCGGTGTCTGGTTTTCAGAGTGAGAGAGAGAGCATGTCGAGTCTGCTGAAGGTCGAGAACCTGTGTGTCTCGATTGAAAACAAGCTGATCCTCAAGGGGGTCGACCTGGAGGTTCGTCAGGGTGAAATCCACGCCCTGATGGGGCCGAACGGCTCTGGCAAAAGCACT
>CAIUHT010000627.1 GCA_903898975.1 uncultured Planctomycetaceae bacterium | reverse complement strand
GCCTTTGGCCACCCTCTCCCCGGGGGAGAGGGATCCGTTGGGAGCCGATTCATGGGGGCTGCTCGTCCCCCCTCTCCCGCGCGTGCCGCCTGGCCGAGCGCGCTCAACTCCGTCGCGGGGGAGGGGTGGGGGTGGGGGTATATCATGTTGTCGTTCCATGGCGACACGGGCCCAACGGTCCCCGACCCTTGACTGGTCTTGTTTCGTTTCCCATGTCGTGTCCTTCGGACTCGAAGCCGCACACAGACATTAAATCCAATACAACCGACTTTCCGCACATCTCGATTTGAATTTCTCCGATTATTCCGGGCGAGGGAATGCCGGTTTCAATCTGAGGGCGAGCCAGCCCGGCTACGGGCGAGTCAGGCGACCGACGGTCCGGCGGGTCCACGACGTCCGTAGTCTTCCGGCCGCAGTCGCAACAGCTTGAGCAGCTGTCGCTGGAGTGGCGAGAACTCGGTTAACAGTTCCACGGGGGGCTGTTCGGCGATCGTGAGCGTGTGCCGCTGCACGTTGTCGAACAGATCAAGTACTCGCCGGGCGGTCGGTCGTCGGCAGGGACGTCCTTCGGGATACAGTGGCAGCGAGGTGATCTTGGCCTTGACCATCTGCCGACGCAGCTCGCGTTCCAGCAGGGCCTCGAGCAGCAGCGCAAAGAAGTACACGCACAGGAACGCCACGATCCGTGTGGGCGAATGTAAATGCACTGGTGCCACCGCGAAGTCAGTCTTCAACTGCGAGAACCTCTTCTCAATCTGCGGCTGATTCTTGTAGGCGCACAGCAGCTCTTTCTCAGACAGCTTCAGGTCATTGCTGACCAGGGGAAACACGCCGTCGCTCATGCGGTCCTGTGCGATGCGTTCCAGGCTGGCTTCGAATTCCAGATCGAACCGTACGGCCACGTCACGCACGTACCGGGTCTTGTGGTTCGGCCGTCCCCGCCGCGCCTGGCGAAACGATTCTTTCTCTCGGGCGGTGATCCGCACGTCCATCAAATGTGCAACTTCGTAGTCCGCCAGAATCTTGTCGACCGCTTCCTGCACCTGGGTTTCCGTCCGCCGACGCGCCCGCGGGGAGGCCAGGCTCAGTTTCAGCGTGTGCAGTTTCTGCACGGCCCGTTCCAGCGAGATCGTGCGTGTCAGTGCGTCGATGTCGGCTTTCCGCGTGCTGTGGTACCAGACCAGGCGATAGCCGTCGCTGGTCGTGCTGACCGGTGTGGCGAACGCGAACTGGTCCTCGATCTCTCCCGCCTCGTCCTTTCGGGCCCACAGCGGGCTCCACTGAACCTCGCCGCGCTGGAGCACTTCACGAAACGTCCGGTCTTCCTGTCGCGTGCGGGGCAGCACGCTCACGAATCGCCCGTTTCGCTGATGGATGTAAGCCATGTTCTCCCGCGTTGCGAGCTTCGAATCGGCGACATACAGGAAATCGCGTCGCCCGCTGAGGGTGCAGAGCACGTCCCAGGTGGCCTGGTGGGTCTGATCATCGGTCGTGTTGCCGCTCTCGACGCGAAACTGGACCGGCACCGCTCCGTCGCCGGTGACCGTGAGCAGGTAAAGAACCTGCTTGAGATCCGGCCGATGATCCTTGTTGTGTCCCCAGGTGATGGCGGGAACCCGCCCCTGCGGCCGCGACTCGGCTGTCTGGGCTTCCGCGTAGGCCCCGTGGAACGTGATCGTGGTGGAGTCGTTGTGCAACTCGTCCAGCGAGACCTGAAACTCGCGGACGGCCTGCGTCGCCACCCGCAGCGCCACGGCGCCGCAGTCGGCGGCGAACAGCCGATCGAGGCAGCGTCCTATCCGATCGTCGTTGAAGGCCTGCAACTGGCCCGGGGAGAGTCCCAGCAGATCGGGCGCCTGCCGTAAACTCCACTCGGAGACACCGTAGAGCGGCTCCCGGGCGAGCAGGTAGTTCTTCAGCAGCATCACGAGTCCCGTGGCGGCCGGCACACGCGCCCGGCGGTCCTCCCGGGGAAGCATCGACTCCAGGATCTGTGGCAATTGAATGCGTTCCAGCAGGTGATTGAGAATCGGCAAGGCCCCCACCGCGTGCGACTCCAGCTGCTGGGAAGCAGACTGCGCGATTGAACGAGACTGGAAGGCTTCTGGCGGGGGCAGTGGCGCTGGCTGGCGACGTGACGACATTCGCGGGCTCCTGGAAAGAACGCGAGTCGCCACGACCGTGCGACGACTGGGCAAATCGCCTCGCAGTCTGATGATTGCGGCGCGCCAGTCAATCGAAAAAATTCGCAAAAATCGACTTACGACACGGGGCTTTGACGTAAAGTGAGCGGCGCTCGACTTATGTCAAAGGGAAAAATTTTAAGTCGCGCGCCGTGCACGGCGCGGTGGTTCTTCACCCTTGTCGCGCTCACGGCGTCTCTGCTATCTGACCGGCAATCGTGACGACGTTGGTGCGGTACCACGCTCCTTCGGCGCCAGGTTCGAGCAACTCAATCGACAGTTCGTCGTCTGTCGCATTCGCGCACCCGACCCGCGCGGACCGTGACTCATCGCATCCGCCGATTCAGCGGAGAAACACGCTCAGCGGTCAACCGTTTGCCGCCCACGTGCAAGCACCCACCGAGTGGCCCCACTCACACACCGCCAGCCACTTTGCCCCGCTTTGAGGGGCCGGCTGGAAATTCGGGAAATTCACCGCAGAGATGTGCGGACAGTCGGCTCAAAATGCCAGAGTTGAGAGAGTTTCACGCGGATTTCGGTCTACAAGCGCTGAAACTAGGTGTCACCCGTGACGAACGAATCCTGTTCAAGAATTACCTACTCCAACTTATCGCCAGGTCTCGAGAGGGCCTTTACACCTCCCAAGCGACGTGCAACGTGGGTGGACTAGAATGCCTGATCAACTTCGACTTTGGGGACGATGTGCTTCAGGCTATCTTGGCCGTCCTCCCTGAGCGCCAGGCCGCGCAAGTTCGCTCACAGTTGATGGCCCACCCTTACTGCATTGACGCCGATGCGAAAGTGCGCGTAACTTGGACTGCACAGCTTGGAGAAGTCGTGAAGGGGCCGCATGAACAGTTTGTGCCGCTGATCGTGGTAGAGGTCGGCAAGGTAGAATACGATCCGACGCTTTCGGTAGGCCCCGAAGATCCGGCTGCTGTCTCGGCCGGCGTTCAGCGGCTGCGGGTCGAATAAGTCGATTCGAGGCGGAGCGTTTCGTGTTGCAAGGCACGCCGAACCAAGCGGTGCACTTGCCGGCCCCCAAACCGGGGCCGCCAGGTGACCTTGGGTCGTTCGGCGGCGAAAGGCGAACCACTGCGGATGCCGCGATTAGGTCGATAGGAGGGAAACGTGCCACTGGTCAACTGCCCGGAGTGTAGCCGCCAGGTTTCGACCGCGGCCGATGCGTGCCCCCAGTGCGGCCACCCGATGCAGCCGGCGAGCCCGGCTCCGGTTGGCCCGAAGTGTCACGCGTGTGCCGCCGCCGCTACCACCCGCTGCCAGCGTTGCGGAGCGCTGAGCTGCGTCCAGCACCTCCAGAGCATCTACGTGATGCACGGCCGCGGCGCGTATGAGCTCCGGTGCGAGCGCTGTTACTCAGACGCCAAGTTTTTTAAGGCACTCAGCGGGGTCCTCTTTGGCGTATTCATCCTTCTCTTGCTGCTCTTTCTCCTCGTTCAACTCTTCCTAGGAACCTGAGATCGACCGGAAGTGGGAAGAGGAGCCGTTTCCGAACCAGCCGCCCTAAGCAGTCAAGACGCGCAAAACATACCGTCCCGAATTGAGTTATTCCGAGAGTCACAACTGACCGAGCGGGCCAGGCAGGTGAGCTGGGTCGTTCGCGGCCGACGGCCTTCTCCCGCTCCCACGCAACTGACACTTGCCCGACTCGGCGACGCATCTCGTCCCCGCAAGGAAGTGCGGAGGGCCTGGCCTGCCAGCGGGTTCCGGCCCGCGTTGCAGAGTCTGTCGCGACACCACCTGACTCGACCGGTCTACCAGCGGCAAGGTGGCGGTCAATTCGCCCAACAAACCTGCCACGACCCACTCGGCCGAATGCTCGGCTCCCGGACCGGTCCCTCCTTTGGGGATGCCCCAACATGTGAAGGTCTACGCCTCAGGATTCCAATTGGCCGAATGCTTGACTCAACACGTGCTCG
>CAIUHT010000626.1 GCA_903898975.1 uncultured Planctomycetaceae bacterium | reverse complement strand
GCTCAGCGTGCAGCCCCGGCTCGACTGCAGGTACGCCGTCGGGAACTTCCAGAAATCGTACCCCACCCGAAACTTCTGGAACGGAAACCCATGCCAGTCGGGGAAGGGAAGATCGTCCAGGTTGGCCACAGTGCCAATGTCCTGGCACTGCGTCGGATTCTGCAACACCTCGTCCAGCTTGCCAATCAACTGCTCGGGTTCGCCCTTCAGCACCCGGCAGGTCACCCCCGCGAAACTCTCGGGCATGGTGCTCGCCACCTGGCCGGTCACCACCACCGTCGCCTGCGGCTGGGTCGCGTTGATCTTCGCAATCGTTTCCAGCTCGTGCGGCAGCGTCATCAGGGCCGGGTTCAGGATGAACAGGTCGGCCTGCGGGAGATCCTCCAGCACATATTGCACGTCGTGCCCCTTCGCCCGGAGACCGGCGGCGAGATAGCCGAAGGCCAGCGGGGGAGCCCGGAAGTCATTCCGATAGAAGCTCTCGATGAGCTTTTCGCGGATTCCCTTTCCGCGGAACTGGCCGACGCCAAAGCCCCCGGCGAAGTCCTTGAACGCCCCCAGGTGACGGGTGTCCCACAGCACAATCTTCATGGCAATTGGTCCGGAATCCAGGGTGTTGACAGCGAGTGGGTTCTGACGAAGAGATCGGCCCCAGCCAGGCCGACCCAGGGATTGCAATCAGGCGGCGCGGCGGTTGGTGCCCGCTGAACCGGGAGTGGGGAAGGGAGCCGAGGCAGCTTCGTTGGCTTGAGCCGAGAATCCCGCCGCCCCCGCCGGTGGCCGGGCCAGCACGCGGGTCGCATTGGGGCCATCCATGGAGTAAGTGATCCCCCGCCAGGTGATCCGCTTGCCCACTGCCGCCGAGGCGACCAGCAGCCATGTCGCCAGCGCCACCAGCGGCCAGCCCCAGCGATTCCACTGCGCGACCTGCTGGAAGCGAGTCGCCTGCCTGGGGAAGTAAGGGGCCACCGCGGCGAGCGCAACGCCCCACCGCAGCACACCCAGGGCGTACATTCCCAGGCAACCCGCCAGGGGGAGCCAGCGGGGAACCCCGGCGGGAGGCAGGGCGGCACACAGTGCCAGTCCCCAGAAGGTCGCCACGCTCAATCCCCCCGCCACGCAGGCGAACCACCAGAAGCGGGGGACGTAATTGCGCACGACCAGGAACTGCCGCCGGGCGAACTCGAATGTTCCGGCCCAGTCGAACTGTGCGGGCGAGGCCACCAGGGCGTGGGGTTCGAAGGCGATTTTCAGTCCCGCCTCGCGCACCAGCCGACTGACAATCAGGTCATCGCTCAGCGACCCCTGCCACGCCTCGGGCAGGCCCAGTTGCTCGAAGGTCTCGCACCGCGTGGCCCAAGAGCCTCCCCACACCAGGTTGGAATGATGGGTGCCCATCACCCCAAGGACGGTGTTGTTGAGAGCCGAGAGGCACCGGCTGGGAACGTCCCCCCGCGAGGGGTCGTACCAGCGATAGCCCGTCACGACCGCCGCCTTGCCACTGGCCAACCGCCCGACCAGGGCCCGCAACCAGCCCGCATGCGGGCGGGCATCGCTGTCGACAAACGCCAGGATCTCGCGGTCTTCGCGGGGGAGCCGCGTGGCACACATCAGGTTGTGCACCTTCTGACCGCACGCCCCGGCCAGCCCCGCCTCGACCAGCCGCACGCGATGCGGGCACGACGCGCGGGCCTCGTCAATCGTCCGCACCGCCGGGTCGGCCAGCGACTCGACCACGAAGCAGAGTTCCAGGTCGGGGTAATCGAGCGCGACCAGGGCGCGCAGGTTGGTGTGCATCTCGGGATCGACCCCCCGGCAGGGGATGATCAACCGGACGGGGGGATACGTCGCCAGGGGTTCCACCCGGCTCAAACGGCGGGACAGAAACCGGGCGTTCTCCCAGGCAAACAGGAGCATCAGCGCCCCCTGCAGCAGGGCCCACGCAACCGCCAGACAGACCGCTAGCAAAGGAACCTCCCTGTTCCCTCGGGACGCTCCGCGCCCCAGCTGACTTCCACGGGCTCACCCCCCCGACACCGGGTGGGACCCCACTTTGCGAGCGTTCAGTACCCGTTGAGGCCAAACCTGTCAATAAGAAGTCAGCCATCCCGCCCGGGGCCACTCAGCTTCCCCGCCCGGCGCTCCCCCCACGAATCGAGCCGGTGGAGCTCTCCAGCGCGTGCAATTCCCGGGCAATCAAACCACTCCCTGCTCACCCAAACACGCCGCGGCACTATTTGGCCGGGGTCGGAAGCAGTTCGCGGATCGCCCCGGCGATTCTCTCTTCGAGATCGTTCGAGCCCCCCACGAACAGCCG
>CAIUHT010000625.1 GCA_903898975.1 uncultured Planctomycetaceae bacterium | reverse complement strand
CTGCTGGCCCTGCGGGCCCGGGGCCGCCCGGAAGAGGGAGAGGAAGCGACGCGGGTGACCGAGGTCGCCCTGGCGAACGTGCTGGAAAATGCCGATCCGGAAGATCCCGACGCCCCCCTCGCGGGAGACGCCCCGCTTGCCTTCGCTCTCGGCTATCTCGCCACCCATCTCGCCCTCGGCCTCATCGACGAAGACCAGGCCGAGGTGATTCTGGACTATTGCGACGAGCATCTGCCGGACGAGTGAGGGGCGGGGCCGCACTCTCAACACGATCTGTTTCGCAGGGAACGATTCCGGTCGAGTCGTGGAACGCCAGACGGGGTGCCAAGCCCGTTTCCGGGACACCCGTGTCCGGAACAACCCTGACCGGCACACTCGGATCACATCAATCTGCGGGCGATGCCAAAGCAGACATTGCTGGACGCACCCGCAATCATGACGAACGGGAGAAACCGCGGATCTCCCTGGGCAAGACTGGCGATTCCCAGAAAAAACAGGATCACCAACACGATGGCCAGTGCCGACAGTGCCACCATCAGCACTTGCTGAAACCCTGTGGGCCCTGCGAAGGGGAGAGGTTCCGGGAAGCAATTCGGATCCGCCGTTTGGTTCGTCATGGTGCAGGGACTGATTCTGTTGGTGCGAATTGGTTTCAGTTCGGCCAAGGAGCATGGCCCCCGCAGGTTGGGAATTGCGAGAAGGCGACGTGAGGATTCTGTGGTCCCTCGGAAGGGGCTGCTCAAGAGACCGATCCAGCACGAATGAGCCGAGTTGGAGGGACACAGAACTCGCAGCCCGTCAGACATCCCGAATCAACAGTGGCGGCGGGGCTTGCAAGCGATTCCGTTATCCCCGGAGGGGGCTGTTCAACCAGACATCGCACTGATCGGCAACAGGTCAGCAACAGGTCAGCAACACCGGTTTGTCACCCGGGACTTTTCTCGCTCTCGACACCGGTTGCCGTGTGGCCGTCGGCTGCCGGGGATCCGGAGGGAATGCGGGTCCACAGTGCGAAGTACACGTCAGAGCACCAGAGACTCAGCAGGTGCACAGCGAGCAACAGGAACCAATCGACCTTGCGTCCCTGGAGCCAACCCGTCAATTCGAACAGGAAATACAGGGTTTGCCCGGACAGCATTGCAACGACGATTGCGCGTCGAATCCAGAGGGGAATTCCAGCCCCGGTCCAGAGGGAATGCGCCATAAAGTGGAGAAAAGTCGCCAGCACGCCACAAACGGGAATGAACAGATGAATTGGACCGCCACGTCCCATCTCAACAACTCCCAACAGGAACGCCAGCAGAAACAACAGGCCGAATGCCGACAGGATCACCGCCAGCGTACGCGGTAGCCAAACCACGGCCGCCCGTTGCATCCACGGGAGTTCCGGCCCTCCCCAGAGCAGATACGCCAACAGCAAACTGACACTGGCAATCGCTCCGCCGGCGAGAGTTGGCACAGGCTGAAAATCGCCCTGCGTACAGGCCAGAATTCCCAACACGAAAGCCAGCAGAAACGGGGATCCCAAGACCCCCAGGATCACCGCCAGGAAACGCCGCAGCCACATCATGCCGG
>CAIUHT010000624.1 GCA_903898975.1 uncultured Planctomycetaceae bacterium | reverse complement strand
TGTTGTATTCGATGTCGTTGCCGGTGATCTGCAGATTGCGAATCTCGCTGTCGGTAATCCGGAGGCCTCCCTGCCGGCAGTAGCTGATGTGCGAGCCGGTGACGATCGCCTGGTGCAGGTTGACCCGCTCGAGGAAGACTCCGACGCCGGTGTTGTGATAGACGTGGCATTGCCCGATCAGCAGGTTGCGGGCCCGGCCTGTCACGTGGATGCCGTGCCGAACCTGGCGGATGAGCACCTGCGACAACGTTGGCTGCATGACCCCTTCGAGGCGGACGCCATCGGCCTCGGGGTGGCGGCCGACGATCTCGAGGTTCGCGATCGTGGGGAGGCGCTGATCCTGCCAGACTCCGGGTTGAAAGGAGGCGGGGTCCGCCGAGCGGTCGTGCGTGCCGCGCAACCAGAGGGCGGGGCCGGGGCCGGTCATGAGCAGGCGGGCGGTTCCTCCCGAGCCGTGCAGGGCGAACCGGCCGACCTGCGCCAGGGGAATCTCCAGCGTTTGGCTGATGAGATAGTCCCCCCGGGGGAGTTCGAGTACACCGTCGCCGGCGTCGATGGCGTGGCGGAGGGCTTCTGTGTCGTCTTGCAGACCATCACCAGCCGCGCCGAAATCGCGAACATTGGCCATCGAGTGGGCTCCTGGGGCTTGATAGGGCGAGGCTCGCGCGGAAGTCGAGCGGATGGCGTAGCCAACACCTGCGAGCCGATCTTCGGCAACCCGCCCTCGCGCTGCAAGCGGTGGGAGGAGGCCAAGATCAGGCCCGGCGCGGCAACGCCCAATGACTGGCCGTTGTGAACGGAGGGGAGAGGCGGCGTAGAGACCAGCCAGCAAGAGCGCTGAGACGATGTGCTGCTTAGGGGAAGATTGACGAAGACTCGGCGGACGGGAGTTGGGTCACACCAGTCGGGGAGCGGCACGGTGTCAGCAGGCACGAGCGAGGAGACCTCTGCGGCGAGTCGAAGGAGTGTGTCAGGGCGAATGGTGTTCCGGGCTGGAGCGTCGCTCTGCCCAGTCCGGAAACCGATCCAGGTAGCCTGGGACGCAGCCTGCGAGGCGAACCCAGTGTTTCTCGACGGAATGGACCGTGAGAATCTTGTGGCTGGGGAGTTCGCGGCGAACGGCGACTGCGATCAGCGATAACAGAAACACGATCAGCAAGCCGAGAAAGAACACAAAGAACACCAGCGTGGGCTGGGTTGTCGCGAGCAGCAGCAAGGTGAGCAGTGACAACAGCAGCCAGAGCCCCCACACGATGTAGGTGTCGCGTTGCCGGCGGTACACGACCTGCGGCGACAGACCGGTGCTGAACGAGACTGTGTGCTGCACAAAAAACACCGCCAGAAAATACAAACAGGGAAACAACAGCAGGACATAGACCCAGCGCGGGTGCCAATATCGGAGGACTTCCACCCGAGTCTGGGCGGGTTCGTTCGTCAGGGGGCAGATCATGGGCAAGCTGGTGTTGTTGGCGATCACCAGCAGCGGCCCGTCACGAAAAATTCGGTCGCCTGCCCCGGGTGTGGCGGCCTGGCTCGGCTCGCCACAGTCGGGGCACGTGGCCACGCTGGCGGGATTCAACCTTCCGCACATTTGACAGCGGATTTCGGAGTCGTGGTCAGCCATCAAGCAGCTTGTGGGGATGAGAAACCCGAGCGTGTCCCAGCAGGGTTGCCAGTCTATCGATGTTGGGAACCTCGTTCGACAGCGTGAAGCCGCGAGCGGGCCATCGATCGGGTCCCCGGTGCTTCGCAAAGGGTCGCCACGCGCCCGATGTGCCTGGGGAGTCGCCGTCGCAGGGGGCGACATGGGCTGCGAGGTGGCTCCAGGCCACTGCCTGGGTCGTCACCCAGGTCTGGCGATCAGGATTCGACGCTCCCGGTGCGGCGAGATGGCCCACAGCCGTCTCAGCCGTTATGGTCGCTGGATGCACGAATCCGACTTGTTGCTCACTCTCACCGCCGGTCTGCTGGTCGCCGCCGCGGCTGGATATGGCATGCTGCGACTGGGCCTCTCGCCACTGGTGGGGTATCTGCTGGCCGGGGTGGCACTGGGCCCGCACACGCCCGGGTTCACCGCCGATCAGTCGCTCGCCGAGCAGTTGGCGGAGATTGGCGTGATCCTGCTCATGTTCGGCGTCGGCCTGCACTTTCACCTCGAGGAGCTGCTGTCGGTCCGGCGGGTCGCCGTCCCGGGAGCGCTGCTCGAGTGCACCGCGGTCACCCTGCTGGGCCTGTTGATTGCCCTCGGCCTGGGATGGGGCTGGCAGGGGGGCGTGGTGTTTGGGCTGTCGCTGTCAGTTGCCAGCACGGTCGTCTTGACGCGGGTGCTGTCTGATCGGGGGGAAATGCAGACTCAGCCCGGCCGGATCGCGGTGGGCTGGCTGGTGGTCGAAGATGTGCTGACCGTGCTGATGCTGGTACTGCTGCCACAGTTCGCCGGGGGAGGGAGTGGCTCGGCCAGCGCCCTGCTGGGAGAAGTGGGTTGGTCGCTGCTCAAGTTGGTCACGCTGGTCTTGCTGACGCTGGTGGGGGGCGGGCGGTTCATTCCCTGGGTGCTCGACCGGGTGGCGGCGACCCGGTCGAGAGAACTGTTCACGCTGACGGTGCTGGTGATTGCGCTGGGCATCGCCGTCGG
>CAIUHT010000623.1 GCA_903898975.1 uncultured Planctomycetaceae bacterium | reverse complement strand
TCGCGGTTCTTCACACGTTTTCAGGCAAATTTTTCGAGGGTCTCGCGCACCGCCATCCCGCGCACGCCGGCATTTTTCATCTGCTGGGTGAGGTCGAGGCGGTATTCGGATTCTGGGCTCTGGTTCTGATTGCGTTCATGGCGGTGGCGGTCGGGCCGCAACAATCGCTCGAGTACCTGAACAGCCGAAACTTCACCGAGCCCCTGTTCGTGTTTGTGATCATGGTGATTGCAGCGAGCCGACCCATTCTCAAGGTGTCGCTTGGCTGTGTGGATGTGGTTGCGAAAATGCTGCCCATGCAGCGGCAGGTCGCGACCTTCTTCGTGGCGCTGTCGCTGCTGCCGCTGCTGGGCTCGTTCATCACCGAGCCCGCCGCCATGACCCTGCTGGCCATCCTGCTCAAGCGCCGCTATTTCGACCAGGGCATCACCCCCCGGCTGGCGTACGCCACCCTCGGCCTGCTGTTTGTGAACGTCTCGATTGGGGGAACGCTCACGCACTTCGCCGCCCCCCCCGTGCTGATGGTCGCCAGCAAATGGGGCTGGACCACCGAGTTCATGCTCACCCACTTCGGGTGGCGGGCCATGGCCGCGACCACAGTTTCCACCCTCGGGCTGCTGGCCCTCTTCCGCCGCGAACTCGACTCGCTCACCCCACCCCCCAGCCAGTCGATTCGGATTCCCGCCTGGCTCACCGTGCTCCACCTGCTGTTCCTGGCCGCGGTCGTGGCGTTCGCCCACCATCCCGATGTCTTCTTCGGGATCTTCATGCTCTTCCTCGGGCTCACCACCGCCACTCGCGAGTACCAGGAACCGCTCAAGCTCCGCGAAGGACTGCTCGTCGGGTTCTTCCTCGCCGGGCTGGTGACCCTGGGTGACATGCAGCGGTACTGGCTGCAGCCCCTGATCAGTGACCGCCCCCCGGCGGTCCTCTTCTTTGGGGCGACCGCCCTCACCGCCATCACCGACAATGCCGCCCTCACCTACCTGGGGACACTGGTCGAAGGCCTGACCGCCAACCTCAAGTATGCGCTGGTCGCCGGGGCGGTCTGCGGCGGGGGCCTGACCGTCATCGCCAATGCCCCGAACCCCGCCGGGGTTGGCATCCTGCAATCGGCCCGCGCCTTTCAGCCCTCGGGCATCAGCCCAATCGGGCTCCTCCTCGGCAGCCTCTGGCCCACCGCGGTTGCCATGTTCTTCTTCTGGTTCGTCGGCTCTGCCCCCACAGGCACTCCCACCCCTCCGCCCGCGCCTCCCCCCGAGGTCCGGGTGGAAACGACACGCTGCGACTCGCCGCGCGATGCGTCACCGCACGCCGTTGGCCTCGCGTGGACGAGAGCGTGTTGAGCGCCGCGGTCTCAAGGATGCGGTGACGTGGTCGCGTTGCCGCAGCCACCAGCGGCAGCCACCAGCGGCAGCCACGCCGGGTCGCGCGTGCAGAACTTGTGCCCCGCTCCGCGATCTGGCAGCGCGGGGTTCCTGGGGGGCGGTGCGGGGCTTGCCCGGTGCCGCGGGGTTGGTCAGTTCCCTGCCGGTGGCTTCCGCAACTTCAGCATCGACTGGCCCATCGCCTCGCCGATGAGGTAGTAGGTCTCGGCGTTCGTGTTCCAGTGATAGCCCTGCCCCGTGGGTGAGTCGGCCGCCTCGCGCCAGAAACGCTTGGTTCCCACGAAGGCGACGTTGCCGCGAAACTCGTCCCGCTCGGCGACCGCCGCCTGCGCCTTCATCAGGCTGAGGGCCCGGGGATGCTTTTCGTTGTCCCCCGTCATCCCGGTCTCGGCGATTACGAACGGCAGCCCGGGGGCGGCCAGATCCCGCCGCATGTCGCGGATGAACGCCGCCATGTTCGCTTCGTACTCGGCGTTGAAGCGGTCGTTGATCCGGTCGTTCCACCCCTGGTGCCAGCCAAACCCTGCCAGCTCAGCGGTGCCGTCGCTCCCGGGAACCAGCTCCCGCACCTGCCCCAGTGCCTGCTTTACCAGGGCCAACGTCTCGCGGTAGTACTGCCCCAGCCGCTCGGGGTGCTCGGCGAGTTCCGCGTCACCTTTCTCGCCCAGGGAATACGCCGGGCGGCCTGCGCTGGGGGGGCGAAAATCAATCGCCAGGCTCTTGCCACCCCACGCGCACTTGACCAGCAGCACCGGGGCGTCGAGCGCGTCGCCCACCACCCAGCCAAACCCCAGCTCGGGACCAATCCGGTCGGGCTTCGCACCGTAGCCCACGGTCAAGGGGCCCCGGCGGTCGAGGTAGGCAATCGAGACATCGTCCCGGCGGGCCCATTCGCCCGCGGCGGTCCGCAGGTGGGCAAACCGCTGGGCGGTCTCGGGCTGTCGGACGAGGAACTCGAGACTCCCCCGTCCCCCGTTCCGACCCGGGTCGGCGGCGATGAAGCCCTGTCCTTCCATGTTCGACTGCCCGGCCAGCACAAAGACCTGCACCGGGCGGGGGGCCGCCGCCTGAACGGCGGGCAGCGTCGCGCACCCCAGCAGTCCCGCCAGCCCCCAGGCAACCCGCCTCAGCCAGCCCCGTCGGGAAATTGCTGGGGTATTCACACGCAGAGAGAGTGGCATGGGGTCACCGTGACGGGGAGGGGTGAGCGAAGTGGGCGGGGGTCAGTTGGCGTTCGTTCCAGGCGGAGTCGGGCAGGGCTCCGGTCGGTTGTGGGCGGTAGTCGCCCACGAAGTCGACGTTGGTCTGGGGGGGAATCTCGGCTTCATGCCCGGTCAGCGACAGCATGGCGTTCACCACGAGGCGGCGGAGGTCGGCACTCTGCCAGTCGAGGCTGGCCCCCGCGGTGGTGGTGAACGACCGCCCGGTCTTGCCCGACGGAGCGGTGTAGGTTTTGAACCACGCGAACGGCATGCGGACTCCCTTCCGCTGGTCGGTCACGGGAGGATCGGTGGGGTTGAGCCCCGACAGCACCTCGGCATGGAACAGCACCCGCTCGGCGGGCGTGAGGCGTTCGACCGAGTTGACGTCGGTGTGGCAGAAGAGGGTCTCGGCGACTCCTCGCAGGACGGGGTGGTCACGTTCCGACGGGTTGCGATGAGCGCGGGTCGCCTCTTTTTGAAACTGGCCGAAGTGGGCGATCCAGGTGTCGCCGAGGATCTGCTGCCCGAAACCGCCGGGCCATTCGGTGCTGTGCCAGTCCCAGCTTTTGTAAGGACTGGTGCTGGTGGGGGCGTAGCGGAACGGGTGGGTGGCGTTGCGAATTCCGAGGACGGGGCGACCGGCGTTGATGTAGTCGACGATGTGCCGCATCTGCTCGTCGGGCAGTTCGCGCAGCCGAACGAAGAGCACCAGCAGGTCGGCGTCGCGCAGGGCTTCGAGGCCGGGGATGTTGCGGTTGAAGTTGGGGTTGATGAACCCGGTGTTGGGGTCGATGGCGAAGAGGACGGTGCAGCGGTAGCCGTGGCGGTGCGAGAGGATGTGAGCGAACTGGCTCATCCCTTCTTCCGAGCGGTAGTACTCTTCGCCGGTGACGAAGACGATGTGCTGTCCGCGGCCCAGGCCCTCACCGCCGGGGAGGCGGAGCGCGGGGGGCTCGGCACGAGCGGAGACTGCGAACAGGCAGGTCGCCACGAGGAGGGGGGCCAGCCGGGCGAGACAGGGGAGGCGAGCGGGCATGGTCGGGGGTCGGGGGTCGGGGGTCGGGGGTCGGGGGTCGGGGTGTCGGGGTGTCGGGGTGTCTAAAGGGGCATCTTGACGGACGGGGTGGGTGTCGGGAAGTGCTTGGGGGGTGAGCCGGGGGTGAGGCAGTCGCCGGCAACCGATCCGGCGCGGGGACAATCACAGAATTCCATGGACCCGCTCCTGGAAAATAGTTTTCTTCTCGTTGCGGACAAGGGGGGCTTGGTCGTGGAAATCTCTTGGCCTCCGGCGATGATTCGACTGGTGTGGAGAGGCTGTGATTCGGCTATTTTTTGAATAAATCGTGGTGGTTGGGGTCGTTCAGGGGGCTGGCAAAGAGGACAGGGAAATCCTGAAAAAAGGATGGCGGATTTGCTTTTCCTTCCCTACTCTTCTTGGGTACTGGGGGTTGTGCGTTACCTTCACTTGTTCACGTCGGTGTGGCTGCCATGATTTCGATTCGCAGAGCTTGGTTGGGTGTGTTGGGGGCGTGTCTGTTGCCTTGTGGGGCAATGGCGCAGGGGCAGGGACAAGCGCCTGCCAAGGTTTTGATCCGCTTCGCTGAGACGCCCGGGGCGGCCCAGCGTGATCTCGTCCGCGGGCTGGGGGGAACGGTTCATCAGTCGTTCCAGATTGTTCCGGCGATCGCCGCATCGGTTCCCGAGCAGGCACTCGAAGCCCTCAAGAAGGCTCCGGGAGTTGAGGCGGTCGAGCCCGATGGTGAGATGCAGGCTCATGCCTCGGCGGAGTATCCCTGGGGTGTGGTGCGGATTGGCTGCGAGCCGCTGCACCTGGGGACCTACCCCAACGCCTTGGCTCCGATCACCGGCCTGAACGTCAAGGTCGCGGTCGTTGATACCGGGATCAACTACAACCACACCGACCTCGCGGCCAACTACGCCGGGGGTTACGACTTCGTCAACAACGACGCCAATCCCATCGACGATGAAGGGCACGGCACGCACGTGGCGGGCACAATCGCCGCGGTCGGGAATGGCGTGGGTGTCATTGGTGTCGCGCCGCAGGCCAAGCTCTACGCGGTCAAGGTGCTCGGTTCGACCGGCAGCGGCAGCTTCAGCGCGATCATCTCGGGGCTGCAGTGGTGTGTGAATAACAACATCGCCGTCGCGAACTTCAGCCTGGGAAGCTCAACCGACCCGGGGTCTACGGTGAAAACGGCGTTTGACAACGCCTATGCGGCGGGACTGATCATTGTCGCCTCGGCGGGGAACTCGGGAGCGGGGGTGGACACCGTCGGTTACCCGGCGAAGTACGCCTCGGTGATCGCCGTCGGCTCGACGACCAGCACCGACGGCCTCTCGAGCTTCTCGAGCACCGGCCCGGCGGTGGAGATCGCTGCGCCCGGTTCGAGCATCCTCTCGACGGTGATTGGCGGCGGCTATGGGAACCTGAGCGGAACCTCGATGGCTTCGCCGCACGTGGCGGGGGTCGCGGCCCTGGTTGTCTCGACCGGGCTGGCCGACAGCAGTGGCAACGGGCTGATCAATGACGAAGTCCGCACCATCCTGCAGACGACTGCTCAAGACCTGGGGACCGCTGGCCGCGACAACTCGTTCGGCTACGGCCTGGTGGACGCCGACGCTGCGGTGGTGCTGGCCCTGAGCGGTGGTGGCGGTGGTGGCGGTGGCGGTGGCGGCGGTGACCCGGTTGTCTTCGACCCCCCCACAGGTCTGACAGCGAGTCTGACCAGCCGGACTGTCCGCCTGGCCTGGACCGACAACTCGAACTCGGAAGACGGCTTCGAGATTCAGCAGGGGACGGTCAAGGGGACGGCGGTGACGTGGAAGGTGGTGACCACCACGGCGGCGAATGCCACCTCTTACCAGTACAACCTGGGCAAGGGAACCTTCCGGTTCCGCGTCCGGGCGAAGAAGGGAACCTCTTTCACCGGTTACTCGAACGAAGTGTCCGTGACCGTCCGCTGATTCGCGGCGAACCCGACCCGAAGTGATTCACAGGGCCACTGCCCGGCCAACGCCGGCAGTGGCCCTGTTCGTTTTGATCGCCCTGCTTGCCGGGGAGCCAACCGACCACGACGTTGTGCCGAGACCGGCGAACGCCGTCCCATGGGGACCGCGACACAGTTGCGCGGATCACGTTTCGCCAAGATCCATTCCGGCGACCGCTGGGTCTCGACGCGAAGTGAGCCCGGCAGCAATGAGAGACGCGGGCGGGCGCGCTCGAAGAGGGCTCAGAACGGGAGCGGACAAACCCGGGACGGGTCGCACTGCGAGGGAGGCTCGCAGTGCGACCAATCGTCGGGTTCATCGAACCGCACATGCGGAGCGCGCGGGGGGAGGGGCGCAGCCCCCGGCACTGCGTTGGCGAGTTCGTAGTCGACACCCCTCTCATCCAGCTCGGCTTCGATCTGGGTGGTATACCAGTGCCAGTCGCTGGCGAGCGGACCAGCCAGGCCCTCGGCAGCCGGCCCATCGCACCGCAGCGTGCGGTCAATCGCCTGGTACAGCGCGAGCAAATCGCGGGTGGAAAGCGTCAGAATCTTCATGGTTCATCTCCTGGAAACCGATTGAACGCCGGGCGAACGTGTGGCGTGAGCCCACATGGTGGAGGCTTGGCCAGCACACCCCGCGGGTTGAAGTCGACGCGGGTCATCGCTTGGGACAGAGAGAAATTGAGGAATTACGCGGGCTGTATCGGGCGATTGTGAGTCGGTTGCGCCCGGCACGCGTTCACCAGCCAGCTGACGCTGGCCGTTCGCCGGGGCGATATTCCGCCAACCTGTCGGCTTACAGGAATGGGTTGGCTCAAAGGAATAGACACGGCAACCGAGGGTCAGGTTCGGCGGAAAAATATTTCGAGCGCGATACGATCGGAACGAGAAGCAGGCGAACGTGTGGCGTGAGCCACATGGTGGAAGCGTGGCCAGCACATCCGCGGGTTGAAGTCGACGCGGGTGATCGCTTTGGGGCGGAGCAGAATCGAGGAATTGCGAGGGCTGTGTCGGGCGATTGTGAGTCGGTTGCGCCCGGCACGCGTTCACCAGCCAGCTGACGCTGTCCGTTCGCCGGGTCGATCGAGACGCTGGGTGTTGGCCAGGTCGATAGGGCGCCACGGGTCGCGTGGGATCGAGTCTTGGTGGTTGCTCGGTTCGGTTGGGGAGGGGGGATGGTGCCGGGCCACGCGGTGCCGTGCGGGGGCTGCGGTACTCCCCCGGTTGGTTTCACCGCTCTAACCGCTGTTGCACCTCTGGCCAGATCAGCTCCACAAAGGCCGCGCAGCCTGCCGGGGTGAGGTGGCAGGGGTCCACGAAGTTTTGGCCCGTCCGGGGGAGCTGGTTGGCGAGGTCGCAGAGGGTCGCTTCCGGGTGCTGTTGCGCCAGCTCGCGGATCGCCGCGTTTTGCAGAGTTAAGATCTGGTCGACGTCTTCAGGGCGGGCCCATAACTCGGCGGCACAGCGGGCCGGGGCTTCGCGAGCGTAGTCGAGTTCGTGCCGCGAAAATTTTTCGAGCGTGTAATCGGCGGGGAGGTGCCAGGCATAAGTCAGCAGCAACACGGGGTCGCGGCGCTGGCGGGCTGTGTCCAACAACTCGGCGTAGTTGTTCCGCAACGTCCGTGGGGTCTGTGGATTCCGCGCGTGGTCGAGCAGTGCCGGGTCGGAGGTGCCCCACTGCAGGTCGGTTGCGAGCCCCTGCCTGGCAATCTGCCAGACTCCCTGCGCGGGACGCGCCAGGTCGCCCCGCAGGGCGGCGTAGCGGGGGGCGTGGCCGTAGTCGTCGGCGAACAGTTCGGGAGGGCAGCAGTTGAGCCGGACGTCGTTGATGCCGTCGTACACCAGCACTAGGTCGAACTCGCACTGGTCGAGTTGCCGGTAGTTCAGCAGGCTGTCGCGCGAGGTGAACCCGGGCTGACTGAGGTTATAGATACGGAACTTTCCGGGGCGGGCCTGTTCGAGGCGGGCCCGCAGTTCGGCTTCCACCGTCCCCCATTCGCGATGAATGACCGACCCCCCCAGCAACAGCAGGTCGAAGGAGTCGTCGGTGTGCCGGGGGGTGTGGTCGCGCAGCCCCTGCAGGCGAATCGCCGGGAAAAACTGGTCACCCAGCGTGGGGCGCTGGTGAAAGGGGACCGCGGCGGCGAGATACCAGAAGGCGTGAATCCCGGTCCACGCCAGCAGGTAGCAGAAGAGGAGATAGCAGAGCAGGAAGAGCCAGCGACGTCGCCGATGCGTCGGGAGCCAGGGTCCCCGCCGGGGGGATGCGGCTGAGGGGCGGTCGTCCGCAGCGGCGGGGGAGGGTTGGCCCGGGCTGGCCATACGCGGCACCCTGATGCGCGGGGAGGGACGGGCGCGGGAACGAGAGAAACGCAGGCACGCGGCGCGGTGACTGGGTTGGGTGACTGGGCTGGATGACTGGGCTGGATGACTGGGCTGGATGACTGGGCTGGATGACCGGGCGAATTGACCAGGCCAGGCGGCCGGGCCGGGGGGTCGGGTTAGGTCACGGTGGTTTTGAAGAGGGCGAGCAGGGCCCAGCCCGAGAACATGCCCAGCAGGTAGGTACCAAGGATCAACAGCACCTTGGGAATGCTCGCGCTCCAGATGAGGAACGTGACATCCACCGCCGCCATGTTCTGGAGCGAGAAGATGAGCACCACAATGCCGAAGGCAATCGCGAGGTAGACCAGGATCTGGTTCATGGAGCGCGGTCCTGCGAGGGGAGAGAAGGGGAGTGGGCGAGCGGAGGGGGCGGGCTTATTCGAGAGCCGCGGGGTCGTTCTGGCCTCGTCGGGAGACCATGAGTCGCCAGTACGGTGTCGGGCAGATGAGGAGGCGGCCGGTTCCCTGGTAAGAGCGGGCCAGTTTTTCCCCCGAGAGCCAGTAACTGAGCAGGCTGCGGGCGGGGCGTTTCATGGAGAACTTGATGCCATCGGTCCGGGCGACGACGAAGGAGCCATCGATGACCACGCGGTCGTTGTTGAGTTGCAGTTCTTCGACCGGTCCATCGACCGAGAGCACGACTTTTCCCTGCCCGGTGAGCACGGTCTTGTACCAGAGGAGGCCTTCCCCGGCCCACAGCGAGGTGAGGATCCACTCGCGATAGATGCCCAGGCGCACGGTCGATTCAGAGGCCCAGAAGCAGCGGTTGTCGAGGACCCAGCGTTCCCCTTCGTGAACGGCCAGTTCGTGGTAGCCGCCGAGGGTGGAGTCGAGGTAGACCTGCCCGGGCCCGGTGTAGCGGGGCCGCATGAGCGACTCGTCGGAGAAGAGCGAGACGAGCCAGGCGCGGGGGGAGGGGAGGGGCATGTCCATCTTGACCGCGCCCCGCAGGTGGTGCAGCGCGCGGTGCTCGGTGCGGATCGACTCGTTCTCTGCCAGGTCGACCCGCAGGCGGCGGAGCCCCTCGGAATGTTCGACTTCAAACTGGGCCATGGGTCACTTCGCCGACGGGGAGGGGGGAGCCGGGGTGTGAGCGCCGGCCGCCGAGGGGGCCGGCGTATTCCCCGGGACGTTGAGATCGACCGGTTCGCCCCGGGTCACGCCCCCGGCGGTCAGGTCGCACTTCCAGCCGGGGAAGGCGAACTGGGGGAAGACATCGGGCGGAATGGGGCCAGCCGACGAGTGGATGATCTCGAACTGGCGATCGCCCCCGGCCCGGCCGAGGTGGAAGGTCTTGGTGGTGTGCTGGGTGGCGGGGTCGATGCGCCACTCGCCCCCGGGCCCGGCGAATGAGACATCGCGCAGCGCCTGTCGCACCGCGTCGAGGTTGAGCGCCCCCGCCTTCGCCACCGCCAGGGCCCAGAGGTGGACCAGGGAATACGCCGACTCCATCGCGTCGCTGGTGACGCGGTCGTAGCCAAACTCCTGCTTGAACCGGCTGACGAATCGCTGGTTGTCGGGGGTGGCGAGCGACTGGAAGTAGGTCGCCCCGGCCAGTTGCCCGCGGATGGCGTCGGGGGGGAGCAGTCGCAGTTCGTCCTCTCCCAACCGCAAGCCCAGCACCGTGGGCCCACCCGAGCGGTTCAGGCCGCGTTCGCGCAGCTGCTGGTAGAACTCGCCGTTGCTGTTCCCCGCGAGGGTCGAGAGGACGGCGGTCTGGGCCGACTGCTCGGCGACTGCGTCGAGCACTGGCGCCCAGTCGGTTCCCTGGAGGGGGATAAAGAACTCGGCGGCGAACTTTCGCTGCCTGGTGGCGAGATACTTTGTGGCGATGTGGTGCGTGGTGCGCGAGTAAAGCCCGTCGCTCCCCAGGAAGACGAGCCGGGATGGGTTGCCTCCCTGCGAGCCGAGCAGCCAGTCGAGTGCCGGGAGGACCTGCTGGTTGGGCAGGGCCCCGCCGCAGATCAGGTTCGGGCTGGCGGCGTTCCCCTCGGTCTGGGCGGGGAAGACGAGCAGTCGGCTCTGGTCTTCGAAGAGGGGCAGCATGGCGCGTCGACTGGCGGCGGAGTAGCCCCCGAACACGACCGGGACCTGATCTTCGACCAGCAGTTTGCGGGCCCGCTTGGGGTAGAGGTCTTCGGACCGCGACCTGGTGTCGGGGGCGACCGGCTCGATCAGTCGGCCCAGCAGGCCACCGCGGGCGTTGATCTCTTCGAGGGCGAACAGCTCGGCGTCGCGGAGGGCCGATTCACTTTGCCCCAGGGGCCCGGTCTGCGAATGCAGCAGGCCGACCTTGATGTACTGCGACTTCTTGGGGAGACCCAGTCCACAGCCCGAGAAGAGCAGTGGGGCCATGCCACGGGCGGCCCGGCACAACCAGTCGCGGCGGTTGAGGGACGCCGGACGGTCACCGCGATTCGAGCCGGAGAGAGTCGGGCCGAGGGAGGCCGAGTCGAGGGAGATCGAGTCGGGGCGGGGGACCGGTTGGGGAGCGGGTGCGCTCATTCATCCACCATCTTGGCAAACAGGGATTCGAACGCGGTGGGGGGAATGCTGACTTCCCCTCGGAAGGGGTTGTCCATGGCGGCGATGAGGAAGATCATGGCGCCGAGATACGCGGCGAGCAGCCCGCCGAGGAACAGGTGGGCGGTGAACCGCATGTCGAACAGCCAGACCATGGCGAGGTTGATGAACGCCCCGATGGCGACCACGAACCACATCACCGGGGGGATGCCGGTGGTGACCGCCAGCAGGCGCATGCGGCGGTGTTCGAGAAAGTTGTTGAACATCCGCAGCGACTCGGCATGCAGCACCTGCTGCCCGGGGGTTTGCGGTTCAAACCTGTGCAGGGCCTCTTCGAAGGCGGCGACGCGGATGCCCCCTTCGACGGGAGTGATGCCGCGACGCTGGAGGGGCCAGGCGTACCTGATGGTGTGCCGGGTGTAATCGCGGAGCAGCCACCGCAGGTTCTGGGCGTGTGGCTGGGGGTAGCCACCGACGTCTTCGTACAGAGCCGAGAGAGCCGCGGCTTCGCGGGTGACGGTCGCCTCGGTCTGGGCCGAGTTCTGGTAGGCGGTGACGGCGATCAGGCCGAGCAGCAGGCCGTAGAAGACACAGAAGCACGAGAGGATATAGCCGACCACGTCGTTGAGACCGGGGGTCGAGCGAACAAACAGCCTGAGAAAGGGGCGCACAAAGATGACCCCCACCCAGTACAGCAGGACAAAGCTGACCGTGGTGAGCAGGCCGAACTGCCACGTGGGCAGGTCATAGACCCAATAGAACATGCGGGAACTCGCTCTCTGGGGCCAGAGGGGAATGGCGTGAAACATGCCCTTCGGGACGGGCTCCCGGCGTCACGACCGCGGGGCCCGGGCCGGCAGAACCACCGGGCTGGCATCGGTCGGCACAATGCAGCGGGAGTCTGACCCGATCATCGTCCGGCCCCCCCCTGGTTGACAACCCCGCCGGGCTGGGCTGAGCCCAATCGGCACAAACCGCAGACTCTGGCGGGACGGTTGCCCGGATTGAGCCTGTCGCCCCAGCAGTCCGCCCGGGTGGCCCCATCAGACCGAGGGACCAAAAACCGGGCCCGCCAGGCTTGCCCCAAGGATGGTCGCGATCGAGGATGACCCTCCGCGCGACAAAGGTGGGGGTGCACCGGTTGTGACGTGCGTGCGGGTTGCCAATGCGGGGGGATTGCCACGGGGTGTGCGGGAGGGGAGCCGCGGGGCCCGCAGGCGAGGTGCCCACTACTCGGTAGTGCGAGTGGATGGTGCGAGTGAGTGGTGCGAGTGGATGGGTGCGGGGACTGGTGGGCGAGCTTCGTCTGTGGGGCTGGGTCTGTGGGGCTGGGTCTGTGGGGCTGGGTCTGTGGGGTTGGGCCAGTGGAGTTAGGCCAGTGGGGTTAGGGGAGTGTGATGAGTCAGACTGCCGACGTGATTGTGTGGGGCCTGGGGGGGATGGGTTCGGCGGTTGCCTGGCGACTGGCCCGGGCGGGAGCCCGCGTGCTGGGGTTCGATCAGTTTGGTCCGGTGCACGATCGGGGGAGTTCGCACGGCGAAACGCGGATCATTCGCAAAGCCTACTTCGAGCATCCGCATTACGTGCCGTTGTTGCAGCGGGCGTACCAGCTGTGGGCCGAGCTGGAAGCCGAGACGCAACGCACGCTGTTCCTCCGCTCGGGGCTGTTTATTGCGGGGGGACCGGAGTGCGAGGCGGTGCGGGGAACCCGGCAGGCGGCGGCCGACCATGGTTTGCCGCTGGAGCGGCTGACCCCCGCAGAGGCCCGGCGGGAGTTCCCGGCATTTCGGTTTGAAGATCGGGACGAGGTGGTCTTCGAGGCCGACGCGGGGTACCTGCTGGTCGAAGAGTGTGTGCGGGCGCAGCTGGAAGTGGCGGCCCGGCATCAGGCCGATCTGCGGTTCGAGACGCCACTGCGAGACTGGCAGGTGGTGCCGGGCGGGGTGCGGGTGCGGACGGCGACCGACGAATTCCACGCCCCCCGGCTGGTGGTGACGGCGGGACCCTGGGCCGCGGGGCTGTTTCCCGGGCTGCGGGTGGTGCGCAAGCCGGCGTTCTGGTTTCCACTCGAGGCGGCGGCGGGGGCCGCCGGGCGGGACGCGGCGTTTTTCTTTGACCTTCCCGCCGGGCAGTTTTACGGGTTCCCGTCGCGGGACGGGGCGACGTTCAAGGTCGCCGAGCACACGGGGGGCGAGCCTGTCGCCGATCCGCACCGCGTCGATCGCCAACTGGCACCGCGCGACCTGGCGGTCATGCGGGGGTTCCTGGAAGAGCGTCGTCCCGGGGCGGGGTGCGAGCCCACCGGGCACAGTGTGTGTCTCTACACGCTGTCGGCCGACCAGCACTTTGTGCTCGACCGGCACCCGACCGACGCCGGGGTGGTGGTGGGGGCTGGTTTCTCGGGGCATGGGTTCAAGTTCACCCCGGTGGTGGGCGAGGTGTTGGCCGACCTGGCCCTGCGGGGCGCGACCCCGTTGCCGATCGACTTCCTGGGGTGGTCGCGGTTCCGGTCGGCGGTTTGACCGGGGGGAATGGCTGGGGCACAATGGCGTCGGCGGGAGCCAGGGCGGTTCCCCGGCGGTTTGCCTCGCCATGGGGCGTGACGTTCTGTGGCCGAGGGTGGTCTTCCCCCCTGCAGGTTCGCATGCGTACGCGGTTTATTCCCGGCCTGTTGTGTGGAGTATTGGCTATGCTGGCGACCAGTCGTTTGCAGGGTGAATCGGTGGAACTGGAGCTGAGGCGGGCGAGTGGCCTGCCGCGGCGGGACGAGGCTCCCGGTGGCGGACCAAGGCCCGTGGCGTACCGCACCGAGCGGGCGACCTGGGACCTGTCGCAGACGGCGGTGGTGGTCTGCGACACCTGGGATCTGCATCACTGCCTGAATGCCGTCCGTCGGCTGGAGGAGTTCGCGCCGCGGATCGACGCCCTGGTGGCGGCGGCGCGGGACCGCGGAGCGACCATCATTCATGCCCCCAGCGACTGCCTGCCCGCGTATGCCGGGCACCCCGCCCGGCAACGGGCCGAGCGGGTCCCGCGTCCGGCCGATCTCCCCCCGCACAGTGCGCTGTGGTGCTCGCGCCTCCCGCAGGAGGCCGAGGCGCTGTACCCGATCGATCAGTCGGACGGCGGCGAGGATGATGACCCGACCGAACACGCCGAGTGGGCCGCGTCTTTGCGGGCGAAGGGGCGCAATCCGGGGACGCCGTGGAAGACACAGTCGCCGCTGGTGCGGATTGACGCCGAGCGCGACTACCTGACCGACCGGGGGGACGAAGCGCTCGCCATCCTGAAGCAGCGGGGCATTCGCCATGTGCTGATGACCGGGGTGCACACCAACATGTGCGTGCTGGGGCGGCCGTTTGGCATTCGCCGGCTGGTCGCCGCGGGCTTCGACGTGGCGCTGGTTCGCGACCTGACCGACAGTATGTACAACCCGCGGGCTTGGCCGTATGTCGATCACTTCACCGGGCACGAACTGGTGGTGGCCTACGTCGAGCAGTACCTCTGCCCGACGGTCACCAGTGATGCCGTGCTGGGGGGCGAACCGGCGCGGTCGAAGTTCGATCGGCGACCGGCGGGGGGAGTGTTGGCCTGGCCGGAAGTTCCCGCCGACCGACGGCGTTTCGAACGCCACTGGACGCGGGTCGAATTGCCGATGAGCGACTGGTCGCGGGCGACGGCGGGGGTGTACGACCAGTACCGGGGCCCGGCGTGGTATCGCTGTGCCGTGGTGATTCCGCGGCCAGCGGCCCGGGGACTGGTGCTGGAACTCCCCCAGGGCCCGCCGGCCCCGGCGGTCGAGGCACGGACCCTCCCGAAAGGGGACACCCAAGCGGGAGGGAGAGAACGGGACCCGCGGTCCCCACAGGGCTGGCTGAACGGAGAGCCCCTGGCCTGGCGGCTGGACCGCGACCAGGTCTGGCGGGCGACGCTTCCCGATGCCGCGGTGACTCTCGACGAAGCGAACCTGCTGGTGGTGCGTCTCGAGCATGGGGAGCGGTTTCCGCTCTGGAGTGCCGAGGCCCGACTGGTACCGGCTGCCCCCGCCGAGGGAACCCCGCAGGCGAAAGGGGGAGTGGTGCTGCGCGGGGGCTGGCAGTTCCGCCTGGGGGACAACCTCGAGTGGAAGAATATTCCCCTCCCGGCGAAGTTTGGTGCCGCGGCGGATATGGTGTTTGAGTGGCCTGCGTTGTAGGTGGTGGGTGGTGGGTGGAGTGAGGCTGGTGGTGGGGGGGTTGTGACGGGGTTGGGGTTCTCGCGAGGCAGGGGGTGTGCATGAAGCGTTCGCCACTGGATCTCATCGAGCGGCTGGGGAATCTGTTGCCCGATCCCGCGCTGCTGTTTGTGTGGGGCTGGCTGGCGATTGCCGTGCTGTCGCTGCTGTTGTCGGGAAGTCCCTCCGACGCCCTCGACCCCCGCGATGGGAAGCCGATCGAGGTGGTGAATCAACTCGCTCCCCCCCGGCTCGTCTCGCTGCTGGCGAACTCGGTGAAGACGTTCGTCGAGTTTCCGCCACTGGGGATGGTGCTGGTCGCGCTGCTGGGGGTGGGGGTCGCCGAACATTCGGGATTCGTCCGTGCCGGTCTGCGGACCCTGCTGGCAGTCACCCCGACCCGGTTTCTGACCCCCATGCTGCTGCTGGTGGGACTGCTCAGCCATGCGGCGGGCGATTCGGGCTACGTGGTGGTCATTCCCCTGGGGGGGGTGCTGTTTGCGGCGGCGGGGCGGCATCCGCTGCTGGGGATCTGTGCGGCGTTCGCGGGGATCTCGGGAGGCTTCAGTGCCGGGTTGCTTCCCTCGGGCATCGACCCGCTGCTGCAGGGCTTCACCCAGAAGGCGGCCCAGATTGTCGACCCCGCCGCGACTGTGAATCCGCTCTGCAACTGGTACTTCATGGTGGGGTCGAGCGGACTGATTGTGCTGCTGGGCTGGTTCGTGACCGACGTGCTGCTGGAGCCCCGCCTGCGGCAGGTGGCGGTCGACGGGACCGACCTGCCCCCTCCGCTGACCCCCCTGACGGCCCCCGAGAGGCGGGGGTTGATCGCCGGGTTCGCCGTGCTGTGCGGGCTGCTGCTGGGGCTGTGGGCGTGGGCCAGCCCGCAGACTTCTCCCTGGCGCGACCCCGACTCAAGGGCGCTGGTGACCAGTTCCGCTCCGCTCATGAAGTCGCTGGTCCCGCTGATCGCGGTCATCTTTCTGCTGCCAGGGCTGACCTTCGGCTATCTCGCGGGGACCTTCAAAAGCCACCGCGACGTGATCGCCGCGATGAGCAAGTCGATGGGCAACATGAGCTACTACCTGGTGATGGCCTTTTGCGCGGCACAGTTCACGTCGATCTTCAACGAGTCGAAGCTGGGGGTGCTGACGGCGGTGAAGGGGGCGATGTGGCTCAAGTCGCTGCAATTGCCCCCGCAGTTGACCATCCTGGCCATCATCCTGCTGACGGCGGGGCTGGACCTGCTGATCGGCTCGGCGTCGGCGAAGTGGGCACTGCTGGGCCCCATCCTGGTTCCCATGCTGATGAGCGTGGGGATCTCGCCCGACCTGACGCAGGCGGCGTATCGCATTGGCGACTCGACCATCAACATCGTGACCCCGCTGATGCCGTATTTCCCGCTCGTGGTGATGTACGCCCGCCGGTATGTGCAGTCGACGGGAGTGGGGACGCTGGTCTCGCTGATGATCCCGTACTCGCTGCTGTTCCTGGTGGGGTGGTCGCTGCTGCTGCTGGGCTGGTGGCAGTTCGATCTGCCCCTGGGTCTGGATGCTGACTACACCTGGCCCCGACGGTAACCCAAAGTGCTCGATCTGCTGCGGGCCTTGCGGAAGAGCAACCTGCTGACCGAAGCCGACTGGGAGCAGTTGCAGGCCGATGTCGCCGACCGCCCCCTCACCTCGCCCGACGAGGTGCTGCAGCACCTGATTGCCAGCCACCTGCTGACCCCCTGGCAGGCCAGCATGCTGCGGCAGGGGAAGAAGGCGTTTTTCCTGGGGAAATACCGGCTGGAAGAGTTGCTGGGAACGGGAGCGATGGGAGCGGTGTTCCGGGCCCGCCAGCCCGGGCTCGACCGCAGCGTGACCCTCAAGATTCTCTCGCCCCGGGTGGTCCGCGACGCCCGGATGGTCGCCCGCTTTCGCCAGGAGATGCGGGCGATCGCCGCGCTCGATGACCCGCACATCGTCGCGGCCCTCGATGCCGAAAGTGCCAACAACCTGCACTACCTGGTGATGCGGTGGGTCCCGGGGGAAGACCTGGCCCGCGTGCTGGCCCGCCATGGTCCGCTTCCCATTCCGTTTGCGTGTGAGTGCGTCCGGCAGACGGCACTGGGGCTGCAGCACGCCGCCGACCGCGGACTGGTGCATCGCGACCTGAAGCCCTCGAACCTGCTGCTCTCGTTCGACAACGAAACGGGGGGCCCGTTCGTGCGGATTCTTGACTTCGGGCTGGCGCGGTTTCTCGATCTGACCAGCGATCTCCCCCCGGCGACGGGGAGCTCCGCAGCTCAGCACCGCTCCGCCGAGTCGCTCACCGGGCACGGTCTGCTGCTGGGAACGCCCGACTACATCGCCCCCGAACAGGCGCGCGACACCCGTTCCGCCGATGTCCGCAGCGATCTCTTCAGCCTGGGCTGCACCCTGTTCCGCCTGCTGACCAACCAGGTCCCCTTCCCGGGCGATACGCCCCGCGAGCGATTGCTGGCCCGCGAACAGTCGCCTCCCCCCAAGCCCTCCCGCCACCGCCCCGAGATTCCCCCCGCGCTCGATCGGCTGGTGCAGCGACTGCTCGAACCCGACCCCGCCCGGCGGTTCCCCACCCCCCGCGCCCTGGCCCAGGCCCTCGCACCGTTCTCAGATCCCCGCGCCCAGCTGCTCGCCACCGCCCAAGCCCCGGCCAAGGGGGCGACCGAACTGGGGTCGACCCACACCTATGCGGCCCCGACCACGCTCTCTTCGTCGTCACAGCTGGCCCTCCCCCCCGAGAACTCGCAGCTGGAACTGTTCCTCGATCGCCTCGCGACCGAGGTCGAGCCCGGGCCTCGCCGCACGCGGGGCACCACCCGCCGGCTGTGGCTCGCGCTCCAGCGACACTCCCGCCAACTGGGGGAGTTCTCCCGCAGGCATACGCGGGCCCTGCTTGTGACGGCGGCTGGCGGGCTGCTGCTGCTGACCGCTGGTGGGCTGCTGCATCGCTGGTCGCGGCCGGTGTTGCTGGTCGCCTGGCCCCGCGACGAAGCGCTCACCGGAGAGGTGGCCCAGCCCCGGGTCGCCAATCGGATCCTCCCCGAGGCAGGGACGGTGGTGGGGGAAGAATTGCGGCTCACCCTGGCCCCCGGTCCGGTCCAGCTGGACCTTCGTCGCGACCGGTACAAACCAGTGAGGGAAGAATGGGAGGCCCGCTGGTTCGAACGCCGGCGGATCACCCCCGACTGGCAGCTGACCCCCGGGGCGGTCCGGCAAGAGTGGGCGCAGAAGCTGATTGCCAACCTCGAGGAAGGGGCGAATGCGAACGCTCCGCCGGGCAGCGCCCTGCGTGTCCACTGGCAAGAGGCGGTGACGTTTGTGCGCGACGCGAGTGGAGTGCCCGAGGCCGCCGAGGTGGCCCGAGCGCTGGCCCGACAACGCGGGCCGTTCGACAGTTTCTCGGGGGGGTTGGGGCAGTCGCGCGAGCCACGGGCGGGGTGGCAGGCCCCTCAGCCCGACCGCGTGCGG
>CAIUHT010000622.1 GCA_903898975.1 uncultured Planctomycetaceae bacterium | reverse complement strand
CCATGACACTCTGGGCGGGGGCGTCGATGTCGCTGTAGGAGTGGACCTGGGCGAAGACCTGGGTGGCGTTCGCCGAGGTGAGCCAGCGGAGGAAGTCGGTGTTGTGCGAGGCGATGCCCATGAAGAGGCCTCCTCCGCGGGGGTCGAGCATCCAGGGGCGGGTGTCGAAGAGTTCGCGGGCGAGCGAGATGGGGAAGCTGGAGATGGTGCGGACCATCCAGATGGGGCCGAGTTCCCCGGAGTCGATGATCTCCTTGGCCCGGAGAGTGATCTTGCGGTAGCGTTCGGTCTGAACGACAGCGAGGTTGACCTTGGCCTTTGCGCAGGCGGCGATCATGGCGTCGCACTCGGCGACGGTGGGGGCCATGGGTTTTTCGGCGAGCACATGCTTGCCCGCTGCGGCGGCGGCGAGGGTGAGTTCGAGGCGGTGCTGGTCGGGGGTGGCGAGCACGACGCCGGCGATGTCGGGCCGGGCGAGGAGTGCTTCGTAAGTCGGTTCGTGGGGGACGCCATATTCCTGGGCGAGTTGACCGGCGTTGCGTCCACCGGTGATCGCGGCGAGGCGGGCACCGGGGAGATGCCGGGCGAGCACCTCACTGTAGGTCAATCCCATGAACCCACTGCCAACCATGCCGATGCCGAGCGTATCCATGAATCATCACCTGTGCGTTGGGAGTGCGGGAGCTGTCGGGGTTGCCGACGGGGGGAAGAGCGTGACGGCCGGAAAGAGAGTTGGGGACAGCCAGTCTGGTGGAGCCTGAAACCGCCGCGGCGAGATCACCGACCGGTGAGGGCCGCCCCCTGGGGACTGGCGAGCGGGTTCAGCGAGTTGGGGAGAGTGATTGTGAGCGGGGTGATGACGCGCGCGGCGGTTCAGTCGAGTTCGAGGAGGTAGACATCGGATTGGCCGTCGCGTTCGGAGAGGAAGGCGAGTTGGCGTTCGCGGGGGTGCCAGGCGGGGAAGTCGTCGCGATCGGGGTGGCGGGTGAGGTTGACGGGGTCGTGGCCTTCGGCGTCGGTGAGGTACAGCTCGTAGTTGCCATCGCGGTGGCTGACGAACGCGAGTTGGCGTCCATCGGGGGACCAGCGGGGGCGGAGGTCCATGCCGGGGGAGGTGGTGAGGCGGCGGGGGTCGCCTCCGGCGACGGGGAGGGTGTAGATCTCGTAGTCGCCGGTGCGGGTGCTGGTGAAGGCGATCTGCTGGCCGTCGGGGGAGAAGTCGGGGTGGGTGTTGATGCCTGCCGAGGCGGTGAGTTCGACGCGACCGGAGGCATCGGGGGCGAGGGAGACGAGTTGTTGGCCACCGCGGCAGGGGAGACTGAAGACCACCCGGCTGCCATCGGGGGCGAAGGTGGGGGTGCGCATGCCGGCGAAGCCTCCGCCGGGGTCGAAGGTGGCCTGCCTGGCGTCGGGGAGGTGTTCGATGATGAGCTTGAGGGAGAGGTTGCCTCGGGATTGGACCCAGGCGGCGAACCGACCATCGCGGGAGAGGGCGGGTTCGAGTTCGGTGGTGGAAGCGGCGGGGTGCCAGCGGGTGGCGGGGCCACCGGCGAGGGGGAGCTTCCAGAGGGAGATAAGTTCGGCGGTTTCCTGCCGGGCGAAGAGGAGGGCGTCACCGTCGGGGGCGAAGATGAGGTCGCGCTTGGCGCGTCCGTCGGTGGTGAGGCGATGGAGTTTCATGCCAGCAATTCTTCGACGACGCGGGCGTTGGCTTGGACGGCGAGTTCGATGCGGCGGGTGAGGGGGACGCCGGCGAGTTCGAGGACGGTGGCGGCGACGTCGCGGGGGGTGACAGGCGGGGTGACGGGGGCGGAGGCGGTGGGATCGCTGCGACCGACGACGGTTCCAGCGCGGATGCCAGCGCCGGCCCAGAGCGAGAAGTAGCAGCCGGGCCAGTGATCGCGGGCCATCTGGCCGTTGATGCGGGGGGTGCGGCCGAATTCGCCGAGGGCGAGGACGAGGGTGGACTGATCGAGGCCGCGTTCCTGGAGGTCATCGAGCAGGGCGGAGAGAGCGCGATCGAGGATCGGTCCGTGACGATCCTGCAGCATCTCGAAGTTCCAGATGTGGGTGTCCCAGCCGAAGTCGCAGTTGGGGGTGATGGCTTCGACGTAGGAACTCCAGTTGACCTGGATGAAGGGGACACCGGCTTCGACAAGTCGGCGGGCGAGGAGGCAGCTTTGTCCGAAGGAGGAGGCTCCGAAGGCGGCGCGGGTGGCGGGGCTTTCGGCCGAGAGGTCGAGGGCCTGGCGGGCGGTGGGGGAGGCGATGAGTTCGTAGGCGCGCTGGTAGCCGCCGTCCCAGGCTTCGATCCGCCGATCGGCCTGGCGCTGGAGGCGATCGAGTTCGGAGCGGAGGCGGACGCGGTCGGAGAGGCCGGCGGTGGTCTGGCCGGGGAGGAGTTCAAGGGCGGGGATCTCGACTTGGCCGAGGTCATCGCACTTGAGGCGGAAGGGATCGTGGGCGGAGCCCCAGCGGCCACCCCCCTGCCCCGTGACGAGGCCGACGACATCGCGGACGGGACCGCGTCCGACGGCGACGAAGGGGGGCAAGGCACCGTAGCCGCGGACGCGGCCGAGGACGGCTCCCATGGCAGGTTCGGGGGGGTTGGTCAGTTCGTTGGCGCCACTGAGGCCGAGGGTGCCCGCTTCGAGGTGGCCCGGGGGGAAGTTGATGTTGGATCGGCAGAGGGCGAAGCGATCACTGCGGGCGGCGAGGCGGGGGAGGGTTTCGGCGAAGGATATGCCGGGGGTGCGGGTGGCGATGGGGGAGAAGGGGCCCCGGACATCGGCGGGGGCGAGGGGTTTGGGGTCGAAGGTGTCGAGATGACTGGGGCCACCCCACAGCCAGAGGAGGATGACACTGCGGGCCTTGGGTGGGGGACCGGCTTCGAGCGCGGCCTGCGAGAGTTCGGGCCAGAGGACGCGGGGTGCGGCGGCGGCACTGGCCAGCAGCAGACCGCGGCGGGAGAGACCAGCGCAGGTCTGGATGGTCTGCGATCCTACGGTGAGCATGGGCGTGGCCCGGGGGAGAGGCGGGGGGCAGCGGGAGGGGCAGACGGGACTGCGCGGGAGCGGAGGTGGCCCGGGGAGGCGAAGTCGCCGCCGAGGCGGCCTAGTAGGCGAACGGGATGACGATCATGGAGACGATGAAGCAGATGAGATCGAGGGGGATGCCCACCTTGAGGTAGTCGATGAAGCGGTAGCCACCGGGGTTCATGACCATGAGATTGGTCTGATAGC
Source organism: uncultured Planctomycetaceae bacterium (assembly GCA_903898975.1). Classification (GTDB taxonomy): domain Bacteria; phylum Planctomycetota; class Planctomycetia; order Planctomycetales; family Planctomycetaceae; genus UBA10511. The sequence continues at coordinate 1,179 of CAIUHT010000622.1, read as the reverse complement.
CGATGGGGGTGGCGAAGGCACACGAGGCGGCGATGGCGACGGCGATCATGAGAGGCAGGACGGGGGTCCCCTGCTGTTCGGCGATCTGGCGGACGAGGGTGCACATGAGGGCGGCGGTGGCGCCGTTGCTGAGCAATTCGGAGAGGACCATGGTGAGCAGGTAGACGGCGGCGAGGACGGCGATGCGGCCGAAGGGGGCGCAGGCGGAGAGCAGGTTTCCGGCGAGCCACTGGGCGACGCCGCTGGCCTCGAGGGCTTTGCCAATGCCGAGGGAGGCGGCGACGAGCACGATGACGGAGAGGTCAACCGCCCGGATGGCGTCGTTGCCGCGAACGCAGCGACTCCAGAGCATAAGCACGGCGCCCCCCATGGCGATGAGTGCCTGGTTGATGCTGGGGCCATCGCTGAGGAAGGACATTCCCAGCAACACCATGAGGAAGATGGCCATGGCGATCCAGGCCCGTTCGTGGCGGATGGGGGCGGAATCTTCGAGGCCCGAGACGAGGACGAAGTCGGGGGAGTGTCGCCAGCGGTGGATGAAGTCTTCGTCGGCATCGACCAGCAGGGTGTCGCCCGTGTGGAGGACGATGGTGCCGATCTTTTCTTCGAGTTTCACGCCAGAGCGATGGACGGCGATGATGGCCGCCCGGTAGCGGCGGCGAAAGTCGGTGTCCTTGATGGTCTGGCCGAGGAGTGGCGAGGAGGAGGAGATGACTGCCTCACAGAGGAGGCGACCCCGGCGGGGCTGAGCGCGGGGACCGGAGGGCGGGGGTGTGGGGGCGGGGGCAGGTTCGGGCGAGACCCCTTCGTACGAGTCGAGCGAGGCGAGGGGATCGACTTCGGTGGCGGGTTTCGGCGGGGGCTTGAGATTGGTCGCGGTGCGATGATCGAGCGGGAGGAGGCCGCGGATCTTCTGGAGTTCGACAATGTTGGCGGCGACGCCTGAGAAGGAGAGGAGATCGCCAGCCCGGACGAGTTCATCGGGACCGACGGGATTGATGGTGGCGTCGGAACGCTCGATGCGATGGAGATACAGCCCTTCGAGATCGCGAAGGCCACCGGAGCGGACACTTTGACCGACCAGGTGACAGTTGGGCTGCACCAGCATCTCGATGGTGTTTTCGCGGGGGTGGGTCTGGATGTACTCGATGAGGTCCTGGCGGTTGGGAAGCCACTTGG
>CAIUHT010000621.1 GCA_903898975.1 uncultured Planctomycetaceae bacterium | reverse complement strand
TCGACCCCGTCGGCGCGCAACAAGGCGGTGATCTTGCGATGCCCCCACGCCGGCCACCGAGCCGCCATCGCCACCGCAGCAGCCTCCACCCGGTCTTGAGCCGGATGCGGCCACGGACCCTTCACCGGTTCCCCGGCGCGTTGCCGGGTCTGCCAGCGTCGATACGTGCGTTCGGGGATGCCCAACACGGTGGTGAACCTCGCGGTGGGCATCCCCGACTCACGTCGGATGTCCTCGAGGTCTACGAAGGGCCCAAGCGGTGCTCAGCGGACTTCTTCCACACCCGCAGCTGCACATGCGCTTCACCGAGCGCGATCTTCAGTTGCTCGTTCTCCGCGGCCAGCTCACGTTCCCGGGCACTGCCTTTGGCTGGGTTGCCGCCCTCGGCCAGACCAGTGCGGCCACCGTCGAGGAACTGCAGTTTCCAGCGGCTGATCGACTGCTCACTGACCTGGTTGCGACGCGCGGCTTCCGCGATCGTCATCTCACCAGACAGCACACTCACCACGATCCTCAGCTTGTCCTCGACCGGGATAGATGGGGGACGACCCATAACAGGCTCCTTCGTCCAGGAGCCCGAACAATACTGCCCTGCCACATTTCCTGACCCGGGACACCCCACGCGACCTCAACCACCCCCGGCCACCCCACCCCAACGACGACACCACAACATCAGGCATGACCACTCCCGGGCACTTCCGCAACAGACGATTCACTGGTGGATATTCGCCGAGATCGCGATCGGATTGTCCGCTGACCCCGACTGCGAAATGTCACAGAACAGATTGGTGTAACTGGAGGGGGTGCTCACCGTGCACGTACTCCCCGACGGACTCCCATACGTATCGACCTGCGCATAGATCTTCACCTCTGCGCCCGCCAACGACGACGTTCCCCCGACCTTGTACGTCAGCTGAACCGAGTTGAACGCCGCCGTACTCGTCGACGGCGAGGGAACGGGGACGGGATACGAATCCATATTCGGGCTCTGCGCTCGGTACCCCTGCCAGTAAACGCTCTTCTTCGCCGGCACCGAACTGTCGGGCGTACCGAAGGTCTGATCCAACGCGAACTTCGACAGATTGGCTGACCCCACCTGCGTCAACGGGTCCGACAAGTTGTTCTGCACCTCGATGCTCACCGGCAGATTCGTCACACGGAACGGAGTGACGACAGCATCGCCATCCGCTGGGATGCTCGCAGTCACCTGGCAAGCGGTGTACGTACCGCCCCCACCCGGGCAACTCGCAGTGTTATCTCCGGTATTGGGGTCACTGGAATACATCGTCACCTTCTCAGTGGTGGGATACACCCCACTCTCCGCCTTGTACGTCACGTTCACGGAAATGTCGTCGGTGATATGCGTCTGGTAGTACTTGTAATACGCCTGCTCAGCCCCGATCGTGTCCGGCGGCGCAGGGTCTGTATGCACATAATCCTCGTGCGGCATGTTGTCTCCGTACGTCGTCTCGACGTAATCCAACTTCAACACACCCAAACTGCCGTCACTGGCCGTGAAGCGCTGCGACGCGTTGTCCACATAGACACACACCGCCTGCTTGGCGGCGCTCTCGCTGGTCGAACAGGTCGGATACCCGCCGACCAACGACTGCGGCGACGCAGCATTCTCCACCGCGCCCCGACCGGGCTCGGTCGGCGCCGACGAACATCCCGCCAGCACGAACACCACACCGGTCAAGTCCTCAGAGGTGGTGTACGAGCGCCGTGTTCGTGACCCTCGGTGGGTTGGATGTTAGGCGCTGAGCGCGGGTGTTGGGGCCTCCTTGTCGGGTGTGTCGTGGCTGGTGTCGGTGACGATGGACATGCGGGATTTGGCGAGGACCTCCAGGCCGATGTAGCGGCGCATCTCGGCCCATTCGTCGTGCTGTTCGGCGAGGACGGCGCCGATGAGGCGTACGGCTGATTCCCGGTTGGGGAAGATGCCGACGACGTCGGTGCGGCGCCTGATCTCGCGGTTGAGCCGTTCGTTGGGGTTGTTGGACCAGATCTGGCGCCACACGGCTTTGGGGAAGGCCGTGAAGGCGAGGATGTCGGCGCGGGCCTCGTCGAGGTAGTCGGCCACGGCGGGCAGCTGGTCGGCCAGCTGGGCGACCACGCGGTCGAACTGGGAGTGCACCGCGGCGGCGTCGGGCTGGTCGTAGACCGAGTGCAGCAGCGCTTTGACGCCGGGCCACGCCGCCTTGGGGCATACCGCCATCAGGTTCGCCGCGAAGTGGGTGCGGCACCGCTGCCACGACGAGCCGGTCACGGTGGCGCCCACGGCGGCCACCAGGCCGGGGTGGGCGTCGGAGGTGACCAGCCGGACCCCGGACAGGCCGCGGGCGGCCAGGTCGCGGAAGAACGCCAGCCAGCCCGCCCCGTCCTCGCTGGTGTTCAGCCGCAGACCCAGGATCTCGCGGTAGCCCTCGGCGTTGACCCCGGTCGCCACCAGCGCGGCGACCTTGACCACGCGGCCGCTCTCGCGGACCTTCATCGTCAAGGCGTCGGCGGCGACGAAGGTGTAGGGGCCGTTGTCCAGCGGCCGGGTGCGGAAGGCCTCCACCTGGGCGTCGAGGTCGGCGGCCATCGCCGAGACCTGCGACTTCGACAGCCCCGTGATGCCCAGCGCGGCCACCAGCTTCTCCACCCGCCGGGTCGACACTCCCAGCAGATACGACGTGGCGACCACGCTGACCAGCGCCGCCTCCGCACGCCGCCTGCGCTCCAGCAGCCAGTCGGGGAAGTACGACCCCTGCCGGAGTTTGGGGATGGCCACCTCGATGCTGCCGGCGCGGGTGTCCCACCGGCGATCGCGGTAGCCGTTGCGGTGGTTCACCCGCTCCTCGGAGCGCTGGTTGTAGCCCGCGCCGCACAACGCGTCGGCCTCCGCGGCCATCAGCGCCTCGGCGAAGGTCTTGATCATCTGCCGCAGCAGATCAGGGCTTGCCTGGGACAGCTGCTCGTCCAAGAAGCCGCTCAGGTCAATACTGGGATTGGCGGTCATCGTGTTGTTCCTCTCGAAGATCCATTTGGCTATGGTTCTCCGAGGGTCACGCGGTGACCGCCTCCGTCTGCGGCACCACGCCGAACCCGATCAACTCCTACACCACGTCCCTGGACTCAACT
>CAIUHT010000620.1 GCA_903898975.1 uncultured Planctomycetaceae bacterium | reverse complement strand
TGCGCCAGTGTGGAGAGTCGTGATCCGGCGCTGGCGGCAAGTTTGCGGTAGTAATCGTTCTTCACATCGCTGCGGGCGGCGAGAGCCAGCCCAGTCCCGCGCACCACCCACTCGGGAAGCTTGACGGTGGACTTCTGCAGGTACGCCTCGGTCAATTGCGAAAGCACGGTGCCCGAGAGGCCGGGAGTCTGCTCGGTGGCGTCGTCGCCCAGATCCTGCAGGCAGACGTACGCGTCGTCAGGATCGCGAATGCGGGCGTGCGACGTGATCTCGGGCAGCAGCTCGCGCATCTCGTTCGTCTGCACGAACTCGGCGTACGAGAATCGATCGTTGAAGACAAACAGCGTCAGTTTCCCCCGCCACCAGCCAGAGGGCTTGAAGACGGAACCGATCTGCTTGAGGGCTGCTTCGCTTTCGTCGGCGTACTTCTGCAGCCGCTCGGCTGGGACATTCCCCAACAGCCGCAGGTTCTCGGTCTCGACCAGTTGCGGCGACTCCTGCGGGCTCGCCTTCTTCCACAGCGACTGGGCCCGATCGGCCCGCTGCTGCAGCACCTCTTCTGGGGTCATCTTGGCCAGGGCCTCGGCCCGCAGTTCGGCCTCGGTCGGCACCAGGCTGCGAATCGGAGCCTTCGGGTCGGGACCGTCGAACTTGGCTCCTTCTTCAATCCAGACCCGCAGATTGGTGTGGTTGGTGCGGGTGATCAGCGCCTGCCCCTGGGGCATCTTGATCGGGTCCTGCTTGCCCACCAGGTGCCACAGCCGGCTGTCTTCGGTATTTCCCGGCAGCACCACGCGGCCACTGCGACCGCCACGCATCAGCTTTTCGAAGGTGTCGAGCGAAAAGCCGGCCCGCGGGTTATTCGCCCCATGGCAGCCGAGGCAGAGGTTGACCATGAACGGGGCGATGTCCCGCTTGAATGACACCTTTTCGTCGCCCGTCGCCGTCGCGATCGCGACCGGAGTGTTGTCGGTCTTGGGGGCCTTGCCCGCTGCGATGTCGGCGAGCGGAATGTCGTTCTGCCCGTCGAACTTCGCTCCCCCGGCGATCCACGCGGCGAGCTTCTTGATCTCGTCGGCGGCGAGGGGCTTGCCCCCCTTGGGCATGCGGGCGTCCCCATTGGCGACCACCCGCTGCATCAGCAGGCTGGCCTGGGGATTCCCGGGCACCACCAGTTTTCCGCCGCAACCAGCGACAATGCCCGCGAAGGTGTCGAACCGCAGACCGCCACTTGCGCCGTCGTCATGGCACGACAGGCAGCTCTTGACCAGGATGGGGGCGACCTCTTTCTCGAAGTTGATCGCCGGGCCCTTGTCCGCTCCGCCGCCCGACTTTCGGGAAAGTTGCGTGCGTCGCTGCTCAATCTGCTTCAGCAGGCCGCCAATCAGCCGGTTGTTGGCGTCGCCCGAATCGGTGGCGATTTTCTTCAGCTTCTGCTCGGCATCGTCGAGCAGTTTCTCGGCCTCGTCCACCTCTTTCTTCGAGACCATGCCGGGCACCTTGCCCAGCTCTTTCTTGATCTCTTCAATCTCTTTCTTCTGCTCGGGGGTAATGGCTGCCCGGGCGAGAGTGGCTCCCACTCCTGCAGAGGCCAATAACACGAGACCGAAGAGCGCGGCGTGCAGTCTGGACTTCATGACGGTCTTGCCCGCAGAGCGTGAGACGAGGGGACAGATGTTTGGCCTTGGGGAACAGACTCCCCGTCGGAATAATAGACGGACTGCACGGCGGGGGGAAGCGGTCTAACGCGGCGCAGGCCGCCGGGTGAGTCGAGGCCTTCCGAGGAACCATCGGCGTGCGCTCTGCATGGCCGGCTGCCGCCCGGCGATCGCCGGGTTGAATCCCCTGTTTAATCGGCTTTTACCCGTCACCCGTCACCCGTCACCTGTTACCCGTCACCCGTCACCAGCCACCGG
>CAIUHT010000619.1 GCA_903898975.1 uncultured Planctomycetaceae bacterium | reverse complement strand
GTGCTGTGGTCATCCACAGCAGACGGGGGTCTATCACTACCACAAGTACCCCAGTTGCGTGAAATCGCCGTTTCCCGACGAGGGAGCCGAGCATTCCCCTGTGCTGGGCTTCGCGTTCGATGGCTTTCCCGTTCACGGTCCGTATGAATCGCGGGAGCTCATGGCCCGCGACCTGACCCTTGAGAACGCGGGGGCGGTGCGGCCGCTCGATGTGTGCAATGGACACGTCGATGAGCAGCGGGGCTATCACTACCACGTGACGCCCAACCGGTTCCCGTATGTGCTGGGGGGATATGCCGGGGTTCCCGAGGTGGCGAACAATCGGGGGCTGCGGCGGGGCACGCAGGTGGGGGCGATTCAAGACAACGCCGAGGGGGAAAGCCCGCAAGACAAGGTAATTGTCGCGGTCCGTCCGGGGACGGGGCCTCGGGGTGGCCGGGTGAAGATTGAATTGGAGCTCAATCCTCAAGCGGCCCGCCGGCGTGAACCGCCGACCACCGCTCCCGACTGGGTGCAGGTGGGGCCGTACGAAGCGGTCAAGATTGAACGGACGGGGGACGTGGTGACCTGCGAGCTGGAGATTCCCGCCGACGCCTCGCGCGGCCCGCTGCTCGACTGCCATCTCGAGTTTGGCCGCGAGGCCCGCCCGCTGGTGTTCAAGCTCAACAACGCCTTCCGAGTGGTGTGAGGCGTGGCGTGACAGACTTCGAACCGGCGCTCTCAACCCGTGCGGCCGATGGTGGCGCAAGCGACGGCGGCGCAACGCAGGGCCGTGTTGCGCCGGACGGTGCCACGCACGGGAACGCCACGGCTGCATCGTTGGCCCCGCCGAGTTTCGCACTCGGCCCGCTGGTGCTGGGGGGCCGCACCCTGGCGACCCGGTATTTTCTCGCCCCGCTGGCGGGTTACACCCATCTCTCGTTCCGGCGGGTGATCCGCCGGCTGGGGGGTGTCGGCCTGGCGACCACCGACCTGGTGCAGGCGTCGCACCTGGTCTCGGGAACTCCGTGGGCCCGCAAGCTGGTGGCCACGCACGCTTCCGACAACCCGCTCACTGTCCAGATCTTTGGGGGAGAGTTGAGGCACCTGGTCGCCGCCGCCCGCTGGCTGGAGGATCACGGCTACGAGGCGATCGACATCAACATGGGCTGCCCGATGGCGAAGCTGACCGGCTCAGGGGGCGGGGCTCGGCTGATGTGTGATGGCGATGGAGCCTGCCGACTGGTGGCGGAGGTGGTGGGGGCGGTGAAAGTTCCCGTCACCGTCAAGATGCGGCTTGGTTGGGACCGCTCCCGTCTCACCGCCCCCCTGCTGGCGGAAGAGTTTGAACAACTGGGGGTCGCGGGCATCACCATTCACGGCCGAACCCGCCAGCAGGGATTCACCGGCGGGGTCGACCTGGACGGGATCGCGCAGGTGGTGGCCGCGGTGAAATCGATTCCCGTCGTGGGCAACGGTGATGTGCGGACGGTGGCCGACGCGTGGCGGATGCGACAGGTGACCGGGTGTGCGGCGGTGGCGATTGGTCGCGGGGCGCTGCTTGATCCGTGGATCTTCCGCCGGCTGGCGCGAGCCGAGGCGGGCGATTGGCAGGCGGTGAACGCGACTCCTCCGGCGGACGAGCAGATCGACTTTTTGCGGTCCCATTTCGAACTGATGGCCGAACAGCATGGCGAGGGACTGGCCACGCAGACGTTCCGCAAGTTCGCGGCGTGGTATGGGGCCCGCCTGGGAATCCCCGAAGACCTGGAGGACCGTCTTCGCCGGTTCGAAACGTGCGCCGAGTTCGCCGAGATTGTGTCCGAGATCACCGCCCGGCACGGGACCCGTCAGCGCCCCATTCCCACCGCGCTCATTCGGGTGCCGAATGGGCCGAATGAGCACTGGTAGGCTGGAACTTCACCGAGCAGCGGTTCGCCTGGTTTTGAACCCGGCGCGAGTTGCGCAGGGCTGAGTCATTGCGGACGCCTGCCGCACGAGCCGGCGCGACCGCTGTCTGACTCCGCAGCAGGAGTTGCCGGAGCGGTGGGGGCGGGTGTCGCCGGGAGAGGGCGCACGATCTCGAAGGTATCGATCGAACGGCCCGAGACATCGAGGAAGCTGGCTGCGAGATGGGCCTGTCCGGCGTGCATGCGGGCCTCCAGGCGGAGAGCGCCGTGACTGGTGTGGTGGCGGGCCTGGCTCCCTTCGACGGGGGTCTTGAAGGGCCGCAGGCTGGCGCCGCCCGCTCCATTGATCACAAACAGCACGCCGTCGCGCTCGATCCGCTCGTAGTTGTGGTCGTGTCCACTGAGAACCAGGTCGATCCCCAGTTCGGCGAAATTCCACTGGCTGCTGGTCACTCCCCCATGCGATCCCGACGAATACGGGGGATGGTGCATGATGACGACCTGGATGGCCGCGGGGCTTTCGCGGGCGACGCGTGAGAACCACTGGTGCTGAGTCGAGCCCACGCGATTGCCGTCGGGTTCGTGACCGTCACTGTCGAGACACAGGAAGTGGACCGGCCCGCTGACGAAGTCGTAGTAGCGCTCATTGCCGGGGAGCGTGAAGTAGTCGAGATAGGCCTGGCACCCGACGCGGGGGGCATCCCAGTCGTGATTGCCGAGGACGGGGAAGAAGCGGTTGGTCTCTGACCCGGGGCCGAACTGGCCGCGGTAGTCGCCGATGTAGTGGGCGTAGTGCCGGCCGATGTTCCAGTCGATCGTGCTGGCTTCCCCCCGGGGATAGTTGTTGTCGCCCGTGGTGATGACAAAGTCGGGCCGCCACGAGTCGACGAGGCGGGCGACCTGTGCTGCCGCGAGTGGCTTGGCGGGCGGTTTGTAAGAGTCGGCATCGCCCGCCGCCGCAGCGTGGCCGTCATCTGCGTTGGTCGTGTGGCTGGTGTTGATTGGTTGGGTGTTGGTTGGTTGGGCGTTGATTGGTTGGGCAGCGGTGCTGCTGGCGGGCGTGGGTGAAGCGGTCTGCGGAGGCTGTGGCGTGGGCTGAGGGGCTGGCCATGGCGCAGCCCGATCGCTCGCGGGGGCCGACTCCGCCTTGGAGGGGGCGATCCCGGTGGGGGGGGCGGGGGCCTGGGGGACCGGTTTGACGACGGTCTTGTCGAAGCCAAAATCCCCGATCACGGCGACCCGGAAGACCAGCTCCCCGTCGGCTGTCGGTCGATCGCCGGCTGAGGAATCGCGACGCTGCGGGGTGGCTGCCTTCGCTGTGGCGGGGGGAGCACCGGGCGCGGCTGGACGGATCGCTGGGACGGGACTGGGAGCGGCCGAACGCTTCTCGGCGGGGGCCGCGGCGGGAGCGGGGGGCGTCGGGCGCGGCGCTGCGGGTTTGTTCGACTTGGGTGAGGTTGCGGGGGACTCAGCACCTGAGGAATCAGCAGCGGGGGGCGTGGCCCCCTTCGGCACGAGCGGGAGGTCCAGCAGGTACTTCCAGTCCCACTCCACCTTGTCCAGTTCGGCCGCGTTCCGTTTCACCTGGAAGGCGACCCGCAGTCGTGTCGACGAGACCTGAGCCACGAAAAAGCCCTTCTCTGTCTGTCCCGTGTTGACGACCTGCAGGGGCCGCCCTCCCTCGGCGGGCTGCCACTTGCGAATGCCTGTCCCCGAATGCCCGTGAAAGTAGGCGACCACGTTGTACGGTGCGATCGCTTCGTGAAAAGCGTTCCAGTCGTCGGCGACCCACCAGTCGGTGTCGAACCCGCAGTGGGCCATGATGATGACCGGGCGCCCGCTGTCGCCCACGTGGGCGGCGAGGTCTTCACGTACGAACTGCAGCGCGAGTTGCGGATCGTGCCACGGCAGCGAGTAGCGGACCTTGGGATGCTGGCGATCGGCCGGATAGAGGTTCGCCTGGATGAAGTGCACCCCGTTCCAGTCCCACGAGTAATGCAGCTGGTTGGGGGCGACGTGCGAGATCAGCTTCTGGTCGAGCCGACGAAGATTGCGCTGGCGAATCTGTTGCTGCACGCTGAAGCCATGCCTGATGGCGGCGGCGGGGGGGCCGTCGTGGTTCCCCCAGCCTTCGAAGACCGGAAACTTCAGCAGCCCGTCGCTGCCATCCAGCCCGAACTGGTTCTCAAAGTGATTCCACTCGATCTCGGTCTGCCCCTGCCGGTCGCCATCGTCAATCAGGTCGCCCAGCACCAGCACCCCTCGGGGCTTGTCGATGGGGTCCCCCCCGAGCGCGTCGGGCCACGGCTGGCCGGGAAGTTCATTCATCCGGCGGAGTGTCACGCGGTTACGGTCATTGCGTTCGAGTTTTTCGAGCGCCTCGTAATGCGAGTCGGACGTCGCGAAAAACGTGACCGAGGGCTCCTCGGCCCGGGCGGGGGCCAAAGACCAGCCCGCCACGCAGGACCAGCCCCCCAAGGCCCAGGTCAGCAGCCAGGTCAGCAGCCAGGTCAGCCCCGACTGCCGACGCCGGGGCGGCCGCAATGTTCCGCCAGAGCTGCAATTGCGAACCACGCCGCGGAGGTGTGCCAGGCCGCACGGCGAGTTCAATGGCTTCGCTGCACTCATTCGCCCACGCATGCGGGGCCCCCTTCTCGAATGGTGTGAGATTGGTCCTTGGGTACTGTTCGACGGGATGGGACCGTCCGCCACGGCAATCGACTGGTGGCGGTCACCGCTGTGGGCGGGCTGCTTCGTGGTGATTGGTGTTGGGGTTCACAGCACAGCGTCTTCGGGCGGCCGAGAGTGACGCGACAACGCGGTCAGCGGCGGCGCTTGATCAGCCCGTTCATCACCAGGGCCACCAGCAGCACCACCCCCAGCAGGAAGGGGCGCATCAGGTCGTCGATCCAGGTGATGCGGTTCAGTCCATAGTGCAGCACCTGGAAGGTGATGACCCCCAGCAATGTGTGCCGCATTCCCCCTTCGCCACCGAACAGGCTGGTCCCCCCCAGCACCACGCAGGCGACGGCATTCAGCAGCAGGTCGGCGTTCTGGTCGAGGCTGACCGCTTCCAGCCGGCCCGAGTTGACCAACCCACCCAGCCCCGCGGTGAAGGCACAGATCCCGAGGCAGGCGACCACGACCGAGCGGGTCCGGACCCCCGCCAGCCGCGCCGCCTCGCGGTTGCCTCCCGTCATGTAGACGTATCTTCCAAACCGCGTGTGCTGCAGCACCAGGTGCCCGATCAGCAGCACCACCGCGGCCAGCACGGCACTGTTGGGCAGGATGTTACCCCGCCCCAGCGAGAGCCCGTTGTTCCCCACGTCGATCAGCAGCCGAGGTGGGGCGAATTTTTCGCTGCGGGTCAGGTACCTGGCCAGCCCGACGGCAATGTTCATCATCGACAGGGTGATGATGAAACTGGGGAGCCGGGAGAGGACCGTCAGCGTGCCCGAGACCAGCCCAAACGCCAGGC
>CAIUHT010000618.1 GCA_903898975.1 uncultured Planctomycetaceae bacterium | reverse complement strand
AGACACGGGAGCCCGCGGCCTCCGCAGCGTCATCGAGGGCCTGATGTTCGACATCATGTACGACCTCCCCGAGCAGGAAGCAGGCAAGTCGTTCGTGATCACCCCTGAGGTGGTCCGGGGCGAAACGAAACTGTCGCTCCGCGACGGCTCCCGCGCCGCCTGAGAGCCCACGCTTCACTCTCGGCTGACCACCTGAGACAACACCAGCCACGAGCCCGGAGACTGACTCCGGGCTCGTGGTTTTTTTGTGGGGGCCACAGTGCAAAGACGGGGATGCGCAGAGTCGGGGATGCGCAGATTTGGGGCTGCGCTGGAGTCTTGGCTGCCGCGCTGGTCTCGGGCCGGGCGGAGAGCCAGCCCGACTTGTCGACTTGATGAGGTTTCTGCGCCGAGTAGTTCCCGGCGGGTTTTGCCCGGCGAGACTCGATCGATGAGCGCTTCGTCAGCGGCAACGACCAGCCGCGAGCGTGGTGAATGGCGAGGCCAGCCACGGGCCGTGCCGAGTTCGATCCACCCGGCGACGACGAAAAAAAACGCCGCGAGGCGTAAGGCCTGCGGCGTTGAAACAGAGCCGCCACCGCGACTCGAACGCGGGACCTACGCTTTACGAAAGCGTCGCTCTACCGACTGAGCTATGGCGGCTGGTGTCGTGGAATCTTACCGCCACAGCGGTCCGGGAAGCAAGGCCGCAGGACTTGCCCTGAGGGGTCAGTTGTTCGACAGGCCCGTCACCCCGGCACCCTCGGAATCTCCCTCAGGCGGGGTCTGGTCGGGGCCCAATTTGGCCGCGCCCGGCGTGGAGAAACGCGGGGGGGGTTGATAGGCTGGGCGACGGTGCGGTACGCATTTGCCGCCTGGTTGGCTCCCGGCGCTGGGAGCCTCGAACCGGTCCAGTCCAGGCCGGTGACGTCCCCAGGTGTGCCCGCGTTTCTCCCCGCCCGTGGATGGCATGCAGACCTTTCAGAAGTTGCTGGTGGCGAATCGCGGCGAAATTGCGATTCGGGTGTTTCGGACCGCGCACGAACTTGGCATTCGCACGGTCGCCATCTACTCCCACGAAGACCGCTACGCCCTGCACCGCTTCAAGGCCGATGAGGCGTACCAGGTTGGCCAGCCCGGCGAGCCGCTGCGGTCTTATTTGAATCCGCAGGTGATTGTCGACCTGGCGCGGCGGAATGGCGTCGACGCCATACATCCCGGTTACGGATTTCTCTCGGAAAACCCTGAGCTGGCTCGCGCCTGCCAGCAGGCGGGCATCACCTTCGTCGGGCCGACCCCGGAGATCCTCGAACAACTGGGGGACAAGACGGCCGCCCGGCACCTCGCCAGCGTCGCCAAGGTCCCGATCCTCGCCGGGACCGCCCGCTCGGTCAAACACCTCGACGATGCCCGCCGGGCGATCGACAAGCTGGGCTATCCGGTCATCCTGAAGGCGGCCAAGGGGGGCGGAGGCCGCGGGATGCGCGTGGTCACCGAACCCGGACAGCTGGCTGGGGCGCTCGAACAGGCCCAGCGCGAGTCGCTGACCGCCTTTGGGTCGAACGAGGTGTTTGTCGAGAAGTTCATCCGCCGGGCCCGGCACATCGAGGTCCAGTTGCTGGGCGACCGCCACGGGGGGCTGGTGCACCTGTGGGAACGCGACTGTTCGCTGCAGCGTCGCCACCAGAAAGTGGTCGAGATTGCCCCGTCTCCCAGCCTCAAGCGGGAACTCCGCGAGGCGATCTGCGAGGCCGCCGTCCGGATTGGTCGGGCGGCCAGCTACCAGAACGCCGGAACTGTCGAGTTCCTGGTCGATGCCGACACGGGCGAGTTTTACTTCATCGAAGTCAATCCCCGCATCCAGGTCGAGCACACCGTCACGGAAGAGGTGACCGGCCACGACATCGTGAAGTGCCAGATCCTGATTGCGCAGGGGGGCCGCCTGGACGATCCCGAGGTCGGGCTGGTGCAGTCGCAGATCGAAACGCGTGGCTTCGCCATGCAGTGCCGGGTCACCACGGAAGACCCCGCGAACAGCTTCATGCCCGATTACGGCCGGATCACGCACTACCGCTCGGCGAGCGGGATGGGGATTCGCCTGGACGCCGGGACCGCGTTCTCGGGGGCGGTGGTCACACCGTTCTACGACTCGCTGCTGGTGAAGGTGATCTCGAAGGGGATCCGGTTTGTGGACTGCGCCCGCCGGATGGAGCGCTGCCTGCAGGAATTCCGAGTTCGCGGGGTGAAGACCAACATCCCGTTTCTCATCAACCTGGTGCAGCATCCGCAGTTCCTGGAAGGGGGCTGCACGACCCGGTTCCTGGATGAGACCCCCGCGCTGTTCCAGTTCGCCCGTCGCAAAGACCGGGCCACCAAGCTGCTGACCTTCATGGGGGAGGTCATCGTCAACGGGAACCCGCTGGTCAAAACCCGGCCGGCGGTGATCCGCCGCGAGCCAGCCCCCGTGCCTCCCTGCGATCGGGCCGCCGCGCCGCCCCCGGGGGTCCGGCAGAAGTTCCAGGAACTGGGTGCGCAGAAGTTCTCGAAGTGGATCCGCGACCAGAAGCCACTGCTGCTGACCGACACCACGTTCCGCGACGCCCACCAGTCGCTGCTCGCGACCCGCATGCGCACCTACGACATGCTGCAGGTCGCCGAGAGTTACGCCCGCCTCTGCCCCCAGCTCTTCTCGCTCGAAATGTGGGGCGGCGCAACTTTTGACACCGCGATGCGGTTCCTGCGGGAATGCCCGTGGCAGCGGCTGACCGACCTGCGGGCCCGCGTTCCGAACATTCTCTTCCAGATGCTGCTGCGGGCCTCGAACGCCGTCGGCTACACCAACTACCCCGACAACGTCGTGCAGGCGTTCGTCCGCGAGTCGGCCCAGGCGGGTATCGACGTGTTCCGCATCTTCGACTCGCTGAACTGGGTCCCCAACATGCGGGTCGCCATGGAGGCGGTCAACGAGGCGGGAGCCCTGTGCGAGGCCGCCATCTGTTACACGGGCGACCTGCTCAATCCCGCCCGCGACAAGTACACCCTGAAGTACTATGTCGAGCTGGCCCAGGAACTGGAGGGGCTGGGGGCCCACATCCTGGCCATCAAGGACATGGCCGGCCTGTGCAAACCCTATGCGGCGGAAAAGCTGGTGAAGACCCTCCGCCAGGAAATTGGGCTGCCGATTCATTTCCATACGCATGACGTCAGCGGGATGCAGGCGGCGTCGATTCTCAAGGCGGCCGAGGTGGGGCTCGACATCGCCGATGGCGCCATCGCCACCATGTCGGGGGGGACCTCGCAGCCCAACCTCAACTCCCTGGTCGAGGGGCTGCGGTTCCAGCCACGCGAGACGGGGCTTGACCCCGAAATCCTCCGGCAGATGGCTTACTACTGGGAGGCGGTGCGCGACTTTTACTCGCCGTTTGAGACGGGCATGAAGTCGGGCGACCCCGACATCTACCTGCACGAGATGCCGGGCGGGCAGT
>CAIUHT010000617.1 GCA_903898975.1 uncultured Planctomycetaceae bacterium | reverse complement strand
CGATTATCTCGGCTGTGTGAAAAGTGTCGACGAAAGCGTCGGGCGACTGCTGCAGTTCCTCGACGACGAAGGCCTCGCGAAAAACACCCTCGTTGTGCTCACTTCGGACCAGGGATTCTTCCTTGGGGAGCACGGCTGGTTCGACAAACGCTGGATCTTTGAAGAATCGCTTCGCACCCCGCTGCTAGTCCGCTGGCCAGGTGTGATCGCCCCCGGCCAGGTCGATTCTTCCCTCGTCTCGCTGCTGGACCTCCCCGAGACGTTTCTGCAGGTGGCGGGGCTGCCCGTTCCCGCCGAGATGCAGGGCCGCAGCCTGCTGCCACTCTTTCAGAACCAGCGCCCCGCCGACTGGCGAACCAGCTTCTATTACCACTACTACGAATTCCCACAGCCCCATCATGTGCGACCGCATCGCGGGGTGGTCACCGACCGCTACAAGCTGGTGCACTACTACGGCCCCGACCTGGACGAGTGGGAACTGCTGGACCGGCAGGTCGACCCACTGGAATTGAAGAGCTTTCACACCGACCCCGCCTACGCCCCAGTGGTCGCCGACCTGAAACAGGAACTCGACCGCCTGCGTGTCCAGTTCGACGACACCGCCGATCCACCCCGCATGGCCTTCGGGAATGAACCGTTCGCCGGCGAAGCGAAGAAGCCTTAGCGGTGCTCGAAAACTCCGCACTGACCCGCGAGCGGCCGCAGAAACACTGCGGCGGGGCAGCAACGGGCTCTCGGCCGGTCCCGAGTCCCTTCGATTGGCTGGAGACCGCTGCGATTTAAGGGAGACCAGCCCCTCAGAATGGCTGCCACGGGGGAGAGTCGGCGATAGTCGGGGGCACCCCCGGTGGGGACCACTGATCTGCCCCACCCGGCGGGAGCCCGATATACTGGAAACCACGGGGGTCGAAGGGGGGTACACATTTGGGCCGGGCCCCTGGAGCCTCGTGCCGTCGGTTGGGCAGAACGACGAATCCCGCCCACTTCTCTCTTCAGGCCGAACGCGACATGACACAGACCCGTTGGCTGCGACGGCTGCTTCCATGGGGAGTCGCGACGGTGGTCCTGGGCCTGGCCCTGCAAGCCGCCCGCCTCCCCGAGCGGTCTCGGGCAGCCGCACCAAACCCGAAGCAGCAGCAGGCTGCCGAGCGTGGCCGGGCCGGGCTGTCGGACGTGGTCGAGCGTTTTGACGCCGAACTCAGGCAGCAGTGGCAGGCCAGCGGGGTCGAACCGGCCCCTCCCGCGACCGAACTCAGGCAACTGCGTCGGCTCTCGCTGTCGCTGATGGGCACCATCCCGTCGCTCGAAGAGATCCGCCAGTTCGAAGCCGACCCCCGCCCCGACCGGCTGGAACGGTTCACCGACCGCTGGCTCGACGATCCACGGTTCGCCGACTACTGGGCCGAGCGCCTGGCCCGGGCGTACGTCGGCAAAGAGGACGGGCAGTTCATCCAGTTTCGCCGCGACCGCCTGGTGCAGTGGCTGTCAGAACAACTGGCTCGCAATCGTCCTTACGACGCACTGGTCCGCGACCTGCTGACTACGTCGGGCCTGACGACCGGGCAACCAGCCGCAAACTTCATCACCGCCGCGTCGGCGAACGAAGAGATCGATGAGAACAAGCTGGCCGGGAAGACCGTGCGGGCCTTCCTGGGTCAGCGGATCGACTGTGCCCAATGCCACGACCACCCGTTCGATCATTGGAAACAGGGGGACTTCGCCGGGCTGGCGGCGCACTTCGGACAAGTCCGCTGGACGCTGGTCGGGGTCGAAGACAAGCCGGTGCTGGATGGAGTGCCTGTCGAGTTCGAGCTGACCGACCCGGCGACCCAGGAGAAAACAGTGGTGGCTCCGCGGGTGCCGTTCCATGCCGAGTGGGCCCCCGCGACGGGCTCCCGCCGGGCGCAATTGGCCGCGTGGGTCACGCACCCCGAGAACCGCCGCTTCGAACGGGCGATTGCCAATCGTGTCTGGGCCCTGCTGCTGGGGCGGGCCCTGCTTGAGCCGGTCGATGACCTTCGCGATCCCCCCGACCAACCCGATCTGCTCGATCTGCTGGGCAGCGATTTTCGCGCCCACGGGTGTGATCTGCGGCGGCTGATTCGCGTGATCGTCTCGACAGCCCCATTCCGGCTCGACTCGACCGACCCCAGCGAGCCCCCGACCGATGTTGCCCCCTCCGCCGCCCAAGGCGAAGTTGTCGGGACATTTCCCTGGAACAGCTTTCCCCTGGCCCGCCTGCGGCCCGAGCAGGTCATCGGCTCGCTGCTGCAGGCCAGTTCACTGCAGACGATCGACCAGAATTCGCATCTCATCTTCCGGGCCAAGAAGTTCTTCCAGGAAAATGACTTTGTCCGCGACTACGGCGACCTGGGGGGCGATGAACTGCTGGACCGGACCGGCACCATTCCCCAGCGACTGCTGCTGATGAACGGCCGACTGGCCCGCGAAGCCCTGGAGGCGAACCCGTTCAGCGCGGCGAATCGCATGGTCCGCCTGGCCCCGGACGACAACGGGCGGATCGAGACCGCGTTTCTCGTCTGCCTCACGCGGCGACCCGGGGCCGAAGAACTCGCGTGGTTTCGAGAACAGTTTGCCGAGTCCAGGAACCAGGCTGGTCGGGACCGCGCCATGGAAGACCTGCTGTGGTCACTGATGAATTCGACGGAATTCAGCTTCAATCATTGACCGGCGGCACCAAGCTTCTCGATGGGGCCTCGATTTCGCGACTGGAACCAATCGACGCGGACTGACCAATCGGATGGCTCATCTCAACCGGCCCGCTTCTCTCTCCACCTGACCTGCTCCTCAACTCCATGTTCACCCTGCCCTCGAGTGCGGCCCTGCTGAATCGTCGCGGTATGCTCGCCTTGGCCGGGGCGTGGGGAGTGTCTTGGGGGGCCTCGCTGCTTTCACCCCGGCAGGCACGGGCGCGGGGATTGGAGCGACCCACCAGCCTGCTGACCATCTGGCTGGCCGGGGGGCCCAGTCAGCTGGAGACCTGGGATCCGCATCCGGGGAGCGTGATTGGTGGCGATACGCAGGCGATCGACACCAGCCTGCCCGGGGTTCAAATCGCGGGGTTTTATCCCCAGCTGGCCGAGCAACTGACGCACCTCAACGTGCTGCGGTCGCTGGTGTCCAAAGAGGGGGACCACGAGCGGGGAACCTACCTGGTGAAGACCGGGTATCGCCCCGACCCGACGCTGGTGCACCCGGCGGTGGGGGCGATCGTGGCACACGAGCGCCCGAATGCCGAGGTGCGGGTGCCATTGCATGTGTCGCTGAATCCGCGCGGCTGGCCCGCACGGGGCGGTTACCTGGGCGATCAGCTGGATGCCTTCAAAGTGTTTGACCCCCGGGGCGGGCTGAC
This sequence comes from uncultured Planctomycetaceae bacterium, assembly GCA_903898975.1. Taxonomy (GTDB): domain Bacteria; phylum Planctomycetota; class Planctomycetia; order Planctomycetales; family Planctomycetaceae; genus UBA10511. The sequence continues at coordinate 1,707 of CAIUHT010000617.1, read as the reverse complement.
CAACGTCAAGGCCCAGGTGGACACGCAACGACAGGAACGGCGGGTCGCGGGACTGCAGGTGCTCGAACAGGCGTTCCGCAAAGGCCGGCACCGGGCCTCGCAGCCCGCGCTGCACGCCGACACCGTCCGGCGGGCGCTCGACATGATGGACTCGGAACAGCTGGCGGCGTTCGAAATCGACGGTGAGCCCGCAGGGGTGCGGGGGGCCTACGGCGACACGTCCTTTGGCCGGGGGTGCCTCGCGGCGCGACGATTGCTTGAGCGGGGGGTGCGTGCGATCGAGGTGACCCTCGACGGCTTCGACAGTCACGTCAACAACCACGAGACGCACAAAGCGCGGGGGGCCGAGCTTGACCCGGCACTGGCGACACTGGTGAAAGAACTGGTCGAGCGGGACCTGTTGCAGAGCACCGTGCTGCTGGTGGTTGGCGAGTTTGGGCGCACGCCGCGGATCAACCCTGCCGGGGGGCGGGACCACTGGCCGGGGGGATTTTCGTGCCTGCTGGGGGGGGGCGGGTTGCAGCGGGGGCGGGTCTTGGGGGCGACCGACCCGAAGGGCGAGCGCATGCAACCGGAGCGTCCGATCGAGATCGCCGACCTGTATGCAACGATCCTGGAAACGCTGGGGATCGACTTCACGCAAGAGCACCTGACGCCCATCGGGCGCCCGATGGCGTACAGCCAGGGGACGCCCATCGAAGAGTTGCTGGCGGGGTGAGGGTTGTGCGGGTGAAGCGTGATTTGCCGGCAGCCACAGCGCCGCAGACCGCGCCCAGGGCAATCCGGCACAAAAAGCGTTTGCCCAACCCGATTTGGTGGCATAGTTTGCGCAGAATCTCTGCGCCGTCGACGGGGTCTGTTTCCGATGGGCGCTGTCCCCGAAGTTTGGGGGGTGGCAACAGCCAGGGATTCAACGACAAGAATTGAGTTTTCGAGAGGTGGCCACTGAGGCAGGATCAACGTCCACTGCCGACCACGGCGGACGACAATGATGGGCCGCCCAGTGCCGCGAACCTGTGAATGGCGAGCTCCGATGGCCGACGCGACGAAGGATGTATTTGACGAGCTGTTCGTGATCTCAGATCTTCACCTGGGAGGTCAGGACGAACCGACGCTGTTCGACGCGAAGGAGCAGTTTAGCAACTGGATGCAGTCGACGGTCCTGCCCCGGTGCGTTGCTGACCGTCACGTCGGACTGGTCATCAACGGGGACATGTTCGATTTTTTAGCGGAGCGGGGAGCGAAGTATTTCGATCCACCGGCTGCGCGGGGAGCGGTGTCGCGAATCGCGGCCGACCCGCATTACAAGCCTGTGTTCGACGACTTAAAGACTTTTCTGGATCGTCCGAATACCCGACTGGCGATCACGTTGGGCAATCACGATCTCGAGTTGTGTGACAGTGGTGTCCGGGCGGCTGTCGAGCAAGTTTTGAACCAGCCCGGCAATCGCAACGACCGCATCGCGTGGAGGCTGGAATCCCGAGGCTATCGATGCAAAGTCAGCAGCAAGCGGGTCGTGTGCCGGCATGGGAATGAGGGGATTTAAACTAAGCTCCTCTGTATCGGAATTCATAGTCAATGTACCCGACCGGGAATCCGCACCAGCTAGCCGTGACCGAAACCTCAGCGCCACAATCACCCATAAGTGTACACTTGAATCTTTTCTATTCACAACTACACTTAGAACTCGACCGCCGTTAGATTCGT
>CAIUHT010000616.1 GCA_903898975.1 uncultured Planctomycetaceae bacterium | reverse complement strand
GGGGACGCTGCAGGTACTTCTTGAGGACCAGGTCGAGCGTGGGCTGTCGCCGGAGCACTCCATGAACCATCTGGGTGGCCCAACCGCGGTCCCCCGGCGACAGGGTGGAACGCCCCAGCAGTTCTTCGAGCCGGCGGGAGGGGGGAATGGTCCGATCGACGGCCCGTTCGAGCACCTGGTGGGCGAGACGGCGGGCGGACTGAGGGGGGGCGGTCACAGAGCAAGCGATTCCACGAGAGAGGCCTGCCCGACCGGGCCGACAAAGCAGGGGGAACGCCGTCCCCGACGGCTGCCTCCTGGTCGCCCGGGCGGGGCTGGGTTGAACCCCACTGTAAGCAGTCGCCCGGCATTTCACCAATTCCCCCGCGCGATGGGATGAGAATCGGGTCCAAAACCGCTAGACTGCCCGGCAGGCGCGGATGGTCGTTCCGCCTGCCCAGGGTTGCAGTCAGGCCCTCTGGGCCCCATTCGGGGATTGCCTGAATCCCCTGTGACCGCGCTGGCCTGGTCCGGCGGGTCCCCGAGAGTGTGGCATGGCTGCTCCCCGCGTGCTGGTGTTGAGGGCTCCTGGAACCAACTGCGATGTCGAGACCGCCTGGGTCTTCGAGCATTGCGGGGGTCGCCCCGAACGGATTCACCTGTTCCGCCTGCTCGAACAGCCCAAGCTGCTCCGCGACTTCCAGATTCTGTGCATCCCGGGGGGGTTCAGCTACGGCGACGACGTGGGGGCCGGGGTGATCTTCGGGGCCAAGATGCGGTCTCACCTCGGGGATGTGCTGGGGGAGTTCCTCGCGGCTGACAAGCTGACGCTGGGCATCTGCAATGGCTTCCAGGTGCTGATCAAGGCCCGGGTGCTGCCAGGGGGAGGCCCGGCGTGGCCCCCCGACATGACCCGCCCGGCCGACGCCACCCTCACATGGAATGCGAATGGCCGCTACACCTGCCGCTGGGTCAAGCTGCAGGTCCCCGAGAGCAAGTCGGTGTTTCTGCGGGGAATCAGCGAGCTGGAACTGCCGATGGCGCATGCCGAGGGCCGGATCGCCATCGATTCGCCCGCGATCCTCGACCGCTGGCGGGCAGGGGGCCAGATCGCCCTGACGTACGATCCCACCGACAATCCCAATGGTTCGACGGCGGGGATCGCCGGGCTGTGCGACCCGACCGGTCGCGTGCTGGGGCTGATGCCCCACCCCGAGCGGTTCATTCATGCCACGCAGCATCCCCGCTGGACCCGCGAGCGGGCCGGGGCGACCGCTGTCTGCGAGGGGGAGGGTGTGCGGATTTTCCGCAACGCCGTCGAGTATTTCGGCTAGTCGCCCATACGGCGAGCCTCACTGGCGTCCCGGGTGGCTGCGGGACCTCTCGGCAGGCAGCTGCCGCGCCTCTCGGCAGACCGGCCTGGCTGCTGCATTTTTCCGCACGCCTGTGCTTTCAGCACAGACCGTAAATCCATTTAAGTCAATCACTTGCGGCACGCTGTTAGTCTGTACCGGATGCGGGTCTTGAGCCGCTCGTGACGGTCCTGCCTCGGCCCGTTTTCTGTTCCCGTCCACAACACCGGCACCGTCGATAAATCGTGTCAGTCCCCTGCCTGCGGCACGCTCGGCAGGTTGGGACGAATGGATGTGCTCAACGGGTCTGTGACACGCCCCGGTTTTGGAAACCGGGACGAATTCTGGAAGCAATCGACGACGGGCTTCCCGATGAGGCAGAGAGCCTCGTCCCCAGACCTCCGTGAACGGAATCCCTCTTGAGGAGCGATGGCCATGTGGATGGGCTTGAAGTCAACCCGGTTGATGAAACTGTTGAAGGCGGGAGCTTCCCTCGCCGTGATTGCGGCGATCACCTCGACTGCCGACGCCCAGCAGCGGGCAGTTGCTCCCAAGGCGAGCCGGCAGATTCGGCAGGTCCAGGCGGAAGACATTCCCCCGGCTCCCCCGGTCGACGCGCTGCCTGTGGACGCCCTGCCTGCGGAAGCTCCTTCGCATGCGGTGATGAGCGACATTCCCGCCGCGGCCCCGATGGCTCCGGTGCAGAACTACTGCCCCCCTGCGGTGGAACCCGCCGCCCCCCCCGCGGCCGAACCGTGGACCCTCACCAACCTGTTTGACGACGGGTGTGGCGGGAACATCCTCAAGGACAACGGCTTCAAGCTGAGCGGGTGGTCGCAGTGGGGTTACATCACCGGCCCCGACGGCTCGTTCAACGGGAACGGCCCGTTCCTGAACCAGCAGGAATGGGGCGGGTTCAACGCCTACCAGCAGTACCTGTTCCTCGAGAAGGTCGCCGACGGCTCGAACGGGCTGGGCTGGGGCATGCGGTTCGATGGCTACTACGGCATGGACGGTAACGACGGCCAGTCGTTCGGTAACATCAACCGCGGGTACTGGGACTACCAGGACGCGTTCGACCACGGGGCCTACGAGTTCGCCCTGCCCCAGGCGTACGCCGAGCTGGCGTATGACAAGTGGAGCGTCAAGCTGGGTCACTTCTACACGCTGGTTGGCTACGAAGTGGTCCCCTCGACCGGGAACTTCTTCTTCACCCGGCAGCTGAACTTCTGGAACAGCGAGCCGTTCACCCACACCGGTGCCCTGGCCACCTACAAGGCCAGCGACAAGGTGAGCGTGTCGGGCGGTTGGGTCGCCGGTTGGGACACCGGGTTCTATCAGTACGACGGCGGCAGCGCCTTCCTGGGCGGTGCGACGGTCAAGCTGACCGACAGCACCGACTTCATCTACTCGGTGGTCGCCGGCAACTTCGGCTGGCGTGGTGAGGGTGCGGTCAACTGCTTCATCATCTCGCAGAAGTGGACGGAAAAGTTCACGACCGCCCACCAGTTTGACGTGCTGGGAACCAACCTGACGCAGGCCGACGGGACCCCCGCCAGCTTCCGCGATCCCAACAGCCTCACCCCGCGTGACTCGACCGGGCTGATCAACTACGCCTTCTACCAGCTGTCCGACAAGGTCAAGGTGGGAACCCGGTACGAGTGGTACAAGGCCGACAGCACCTCGTACAACACCCTCACCGGTGGCTTGAACATCAAGCCGTACGACTGGCTGCTGGTTCGTCCTGAAGTTCGCGGGATGTGGTCGCCCGGCAACCAGGACATTTACAGCGGTGCCGCTGGCTACAGCGACAAGCTGTTCAACCAGACGCTGTTCGCGATCGACGCGACCATCCTGTTCTAAGCCGGTCTGACGCCTGCCCTGTCCGGGCAGTCTCGACATCCTTCCGCCACCCCCCGCCCGTGCCC
>CAIUHT010000615.1 GCA_903898975.1 uncultured Planctomycetaceae bacterium | reverse complement strand
TCCCCCCCGGACTCTACGCGATCAATCCCCGCGAACAGCAGGTCGACGTGATTCCGATCGGCTATCGCGAGAAGACGCTGCAAAGCGAGCCCCGCGAGAAGACGTCACAGAGCGAGCCCCGCGAGAAAACTCAAAACAGCGAGCCCCGCGAGAAGACTCCCAACAGCGAGCCCCGCGGGGTTGTGGCGGGCCAGACCGCGAACCTGGCCATCGCTCACGATGGCGAACCCGACATGGATGACGCGGTCGGGGGGATTGTCTTCCCGTCGAAGGACGGCTTCACCATTCACATGGACTTCACCGCCATCTGGGGCATCCTGCCCGAGCAGGCACCGCGGGTGGTGGAGTTCAGCGGGAACGTGGACGCGGTCGAGCAGCGGGTGGTGGTCCCGCTGATTGAAAGCATCTGCCGCAATGAGGGATCGAAGCTGGGGGCGGTCGAACTGCTGGTGGGCGAGACCCGCGAGAAGTTCCAGGACGACACCACCGAGCAGTTCGAAACCCGGCTCAAGGAGACCGGGGTCGCGCTGCAGTACGGGCTGGTCCGCCACATCTACATTCCCCGCGAGGTGCGGTTTCCGATCCAGCAGAAGTATCTCGCCGACGAACTGACCCTGACCCGCGACCAGGAGCAACTGACCGCCCGGATGGAGGCCGATTTGCGGGAGCAGGAGCGGACGGTCGACCTCGAGTCGGAGCGGATCAAGGTGGAGACCGAAAAGCTGGTGGCCGAGAAGCTGGCGGAGGGGAAGAAGACCGCCGCCGAGACGCGGGCCGAGACCAACAAGCGGCTGGCGACGATCGACCGCGAAACCGCCGAACTGGAACGCCAGGCGAAGGTGCTGCTGGGGCAAGCCGAGGCGGCGGCCCAGCAGAAGCTGGAGGAAGCGAAGGCGGAACGCTTTCAGCTCGCGGTGGAGGCGTTCGGCACACCGCAGGCGTTCAACCAGTGGGTCTTCGCGACCGGGCTGCCACAGGACCTCGATCTGCAGATGCTGTACGCGGGGGAGGGGACCTTCTGGACCGACCTGAAGGGGTTCGAGCAGACGCTGCTGGGCCGCCAGGCGGCACGAGAGCAGTCGCCTCCCTCGATGGGAAACCCGGCGAGCAACCCAAGCCGCAAATGAGAGCGGCGACCAGCCCGTAGATAACGGCCCAGCGGCCGAGCCAGACCCCACCCGAGCGAACGGTGCGACCGCTCCCGAGTGGGGTTTTGTGGCGATTCAAGTCGCGAGGAGCGAACCTCAAGCGATGCTCACCCGCGAGCAGATCGCGGGTGAGCTGGCTGTTTCCCAACGCGTGTCGATCGGGGGGGGCTCTCCCCGTCGCTGGCACGGAATGAGCCGTGTGAGCTCCCCGAGCGACCGATCCTTCGTTGGCTCCCGTTCTGGGAAGTGTTTCCCAGGCACCACCTTCCCGGTGGTGCCTGCCTCGATCATCGGCGTAACGACTGACGGACTCTCAACCACACGATCCAGGCGAACGCCGGGAGGATCACCACAGCGAGTCCCAGTCCCAGCCAGCGTGGCCCGTGAGCGACCGGCTGACCAGGGTTCTCTGCGGCGGGTTTGTCTGTGGTGGGTTTGTCTGTGGTGGGGTTCTTCGCGGTGGGCGCCGCCTCGCTGACCGGGAGACTCTTGAGCGGCGATCTGATGTCGGCCGCCAGCTGCGCCTTGCTCCAGTAGTCGGCCAACTCCCGGGCGTGAACCCGGTTTGTGGGACCGACCAGGACACTGCCGGCGTCACGGCTGCCGTAGAGGCGACTTCCTGCGGGCAAGGTGAGGGCCAGGTCGGCAGGGTCTGGCTCGACGATCTCAAGCCGGGTGGTGACATACGTGTTGACGTCAATCCCTGGTTGCCCATCGACAGGGTGCATGCCGAGATCAAGCATCCGCGCCGGAAAGAAGCCGCCGTTTTCGCAGGCGCGAATCTCCTGCACGACATTGCAAAAGGAGAGACCCCGCTGGTCCAGGTAGTCGGTCTGCACGCAGAGATCGCCATGGGCCCGACTGAAATGGTACCGCAGGAAACTCTGCGTCCCGACCGCCCGGGTCAATGTTTCGGTGGGGCGTCCGAGCAGGTCCTGAGAGGTCCCTGCCTCCAGTTCACCCCGGTCCAGGTGCCGCAACAGCTCTGTGCGCAAAATCCCCAAGGGGGGAAAGCCTGCGAAGCTGTTCCAGGGAGTGCTGACCGGACTGAACTGCCGGAAATTCTCCTCGTCGCGTGAAAACAGGGCATGCATCCACGAGATGGAGGAGGGATGGAGCAGGACCGTCCCATCCGACAGCCACTCCATTGAGGTGGTGGCGACCAGGGTGTCTTTCGCCTTGGGCAAGAAGGGCGCGGCCTGTTTGGGTTCAGCGTCCTGGGCCCTCACGCTGACCATTTGATGATTGGCCGAGGCAATCCAACGCCCCAATCCTCCCTCTCCGGGGGTTGGTTCGAGTTGTCCCGCCAGTGCGGCTGAGAGATCGACCGCCTTGTACTGCTTGCACTCCCACTCACACACGACCGGGTTGAAGCGATCGATGTTGGCCTGCATCCCCTCGATGAGCACGCGCGGTTCGGTGGCGCGGGCGGGAATGGAGACGAGAGTCAGTCCCAGCAGGCAGGCGAAGTTCCAAAACCACCTGGCCGTTCGATGCGATGTGACCACTGACATTGGCAGATTCTCCCTCAAAAAATCCGACTCCAACTGGAGCCAGGCGCACCGGCCGACTGATGCTGTCAAAGAGCGCCACCCGCTGAGGGGTCAACGCCCACATGTCCTGGGTTGCCGCCAATAACACGCCGCATTTCTTCTGCTCCCCGCCCAACATGCCTCCGCCCTGCAGGCCTGAACCGTCCCCCCCGTGAGAGTTACCGAGTAACCAAAGCAACCGCAAGATGAAAGTGCTTGTCTTGGTGCAATTCGCCGAAAAAGAGTCGATTCAGCCTCACGATCCAATCCCTGGCGACACGTTTTACGGTGAGGCCTCCCGCTTGCGGGGAGGGAGCAACGGCGAGCCCATTCGAACCCCCGCCGCCCCGCCAGGTCTGCCCGGCCAAGATCCCCGTGTGCTGCCACAGCCTCCAAGTCGCTGCCCGACCCCGGCTCACCCTCAACACTGTTCCAGCGCGGAACGGAGCCGACAGGAACGGGAATGGCAGGTTCCGCTGGCCAACTGGGGACCCTGCGAGAGGAGTGCAGGGACCAGAGACGGCAACACAGCTCCGCGTCACGCTTCAGGCCCAGCTGACCTGTCTGATTGGGAGAAACCGCCGACATTTCGATTGGGGACTGACACCGAACGCGAAGAAAACTGGCGAAGCGAGACTGCCGCAAGTAAACTGGCGTCAGAAGTTGATCGGGCGGCAGCAGGGACAGGTGGCGGTGATCGGCCGAAGGCCAGCTCATCAGCCCCGGCCTGCGACCTGTCGGCACTGGCCGGAGCGTGCGGGTGAGCCAGGGAGTCACCCGAACCTGTGCTCGGTGCGGCACGCTGGCCCCTTCGCGTCTCCTCGTGACGGGCCGGGCGAGGGGCGGCGAGTTGATCCAGCCCGGTCGACTGGTGCGTCACGCGGCTGACACCGCAAAGTGGTTCCCTGGGAGAATGCAGGAACAACGAGGGAGAGCCGAGAGCGTCGCAGCCCCTGTCAAACAGGATCTGCCCGCTCACCCCTCCTTGCCGGCAAACCCCTTCTGCCCCCGTAGCTCAGTTGGATAGAGCAACGGATTTCTAATCCGTCGGTCGCGTGTTCGAATCACGCCGGGGGTACTTACCTAAGGCACTGTCGAG
>CAIUHT010000614.1 GCA_903898975.1 uncultured Planctomycetaceae bacterium | reverse complement strand
CGCATACCGAATTGCAGATCTTCATGGCATCGCTTGCAAACCATGAGACCAGGCCCTGAACGACTAAGCTGGAGATGCTCAGCGCAACTAAGCGCCTCACACATCATGCAACGCGTCGTCGCCGCGGCCGAACACGCATAGCACCGAGGGCCCGCCGGTGCCTCGCTGCTGCTGCCCATCGGGACCCCACAGTGGGGACAGGCAGGTGCCTTCGTGGAAACCTGATGGCCGCATTCCGGGCAGTCGATCAACGACATCTGGCACCTTCATTCCGCAGTCACAGGTTCCACTGCACTTTGAATTGATCCCGGCCGGCGACCGGGCCGACCTGCGACAGACAGATCCCCCCGACCCGGTCAGCCTCCACCGGCCTCGCGACCAGGCGAACACTCCGCCTGGCCGCGCAAGCCGCCCACACCCCCACCGGTCGACCGCGTCCCCCGCACCCGCGCCGATCCCAATCCCCACCCACCGGCACCTTCACCCGCGGTGCTCCTCAGCCATCTCGTACGACTCAGCCGAACCCGCGCTCCCACTCCCTGCGGCCCGCCGGTCGTTGATCGCCGCCAGGCACTTCTCCGCCTGCGCCTGCCGCTCATCATTCAGCGGCAACCACTGGGCCAGCGTCGAGTAGACCTCGGCACCCTGGTCCAACTGTCCCCGCTTCTCCCATTCCGCAGCCGCCGCCAGCGACTGATCGGCCCAAGCATTCAGCTGCGCCAGCCGCCCCTCGGCCATCCTCCGCAGGTTCGCCTCCACCACCTGCGAATCCACCCCGGCCGCAATCAACTCCGCCGTCGCCTGCTGGAACCGCCGCTCGTCAATCTCCAGCACTCCCCGCCCCCCCTCTCCCTCGGCAGGAAACAGCGTCTGCAACGCCTGGTGATAGCGTTTGTCGTTGTTCAGCGCAGCCAGCCTCTTCTCCTCCGTCGGATAGAAGTGAGCCCCCACCATCCAGGCCGCCAGCACCCCCAGCAACACCGCTCCCGGTGGATACGAATACCACAGAGGCGTGCTGTATTTCGCCGACGCCGGCCCCCCAATCATGATGTCCCAGGAATCGGCCGGCAGATCCCAATACCGGTCCCCCGAACGCAGCACGTGCCGACCGTTCCACGTCCAGATCGGCAGCCAGAAGAGGTGCAGGCGATTGCTCAGGAAGGCGACCTGCACCTGGGTCCCCACCTCGGCCGAGGCCTGTCTCGCCACCTCGGGCGGCAACTCGCCGACATTGGTCAGGTCCTCTCCCCACCCAAACACGATGGGCAGGGGAATCCGGCGGGCATAAGCCGCGTCCGTCATTCCCAGGCAGACCGCCACAAACACACTGCACAACAGCATCAAACGATTCACAATCGCCACTCCTATCCGCAAAAAACCGGGATTCTCCTGAAGGCTCAACCGCCGTCACAAACAGCAATAGCCGGCCAATCCCGAACAAAAACCAGTCTCAGCCTCCCCCACACAGGGAAAACAGGAGAACTCATGGCCTACCAGAATACCGCGACGCAGCGAGCAAATCCAGAACTTTTTTGGGTTTCCGCACCACCCCCGCCACCAACACCAACCCTTCGACGCCTATCCCAATAAACACTGCGAAACACAGCACCGCGAAACGACCGCCGCGCCAGAAAAACCAACACAGCGCCAGCAAAACTAGCACTGCGCCAGCAAAACTAGCACAGTGCCAGCACGCGGAGGGGACTGCCGGAACCTTCCCGGATCTTCAGCGGAGCCGCGACGAACAGGGCTCCCGTCGGAGGCAGCTGATCGAGG
>CAIUHT010000613.1 GCA_903898975.1 uncultured Planctomycetaceae bacterium | reverse complement strand
TTCGGGCCGGTCGCGTATCCGGCGGCCCCCTACCCCGGGGTCCCGTATCCCGGGGCCGGTTACCCGGGCGTCCCAGGAGCGATGCCCGCAGGCTGGATGCCTCCTCCGGGGGCGGTCGGCCCGGGCTTTGGGCCCGGCATGTTTCCTCCTCCGCCGCCACTTCGGCCCAAACCCCGACCTGCGGCTCCCGCGACCAGCACCGCGGCCAATCCTGCGGCGGCGCCCGGCGCCCCCGCGCCGGTGGCAGGTCCTGGCACGACCCCCCAGGGGGGTGGCCCAGGATCGCAACCGACCGGTCCAGCGACCAACCCCGCCACTGCGGGGACCCCCACCCGTCCCGAAGACGACCCGCTGGCTCAAGCCGCGCATCTCGATCTTTCGGCTCGCATTAACGAGCTCGAGCAAGAGCGAACAAGCCGCTGGCAGCGGGTGATGCAGATCTTGACCGGGTCGGGAGGTGCGTAGGTGTTCTCTCCACTCGATGCCGAGGAAGCCCCGGCTTCCCCCCGGCGGGAACTGGAAGATCGCCCGGCCTGCATGCGGCTGCTGGGCCTGCTCCCGCCGTACACCGCCGAGGATGTGCACCGGGCTTACAAGGCGCAGGCGCGGCTGGCTCATCCCGACCGAGGGGGGCAACCGGGCGATTTTGAGCGGCTGCACGAGGCGTACGTCGCAGCCCAGGAGTACGTCCGCTGCCATGCGCATCTCAGGCGCGACTGGCTGGCCACGCATGTTGGCCCGTACCTCGACCAGCAGGCGTTGACCAGCGACATCGAGCAGTTGGGGGGGCAGATCGAAGTCGAGGCGCTCGAGTGGATGCGGGAGTCGTTTGGTGAATTCGCCACGCTTGCCGACCGGATCCGCAAGATCACATTCACCAATCAGCCAGCGGCCCGCCCGCTGTGGCCCGTGCTCGAAGAGCATCTGCAGAGCCTGCACTATCTGCGCGAACTCGACCTCACCGGCACCCCGGTCGAGGGACACCACCTGGCGTGGTTGCGGCACCTCGAGAATCTGCAGACCCTGCGGCTGGGGCCAACGCACGTCAGCCAGCGCCTGCTCGAGACACTGCTCCACCTGCCCGACCTTGAGACGGTCACCATCGACCGCCGGTCGTTCCCCTGGTGGCGCCGGTTGTGGGTGCGCTGGCAGCACCCCCGAATCAACTGGCAGTCGGGCTGAGTTGTCGGCCGGGTTGAACTGTCTGTCGAGTTGAGATGCAAGGCAGGCTCAACTGGCAGTCGCACTCAACTGGGGTTCGCCCGCAACTGGCAGGCGCGTTCACCGGCAAGTCGCGGGAAACGGACAGTCGGGCCGACGAAGCGGTTGCGTTGAACTTGCCGCGAAATGCTGCCGCGTTCCGCTCTCAATCGTGTTTGAAACAAACCGGTTGAGGACGCCGGCCACAGAGTCTCCGACTCTTGGAAGTGGCCCCTTTCCCTGCGACGGCGGTCCCGTGGTTCGGCGCGGGTGCTGGCTCAGGCGGGGTTGGGCTGCGTGGGCGGTGCGGAGGTTCGGGCGCTGTTGAGGGCCCGCGCGGCGGGTTGGTCGAGCCGCCACAAGACCAGAAACAGCACCGAAAACAGCAGGGCCGACCATTGATAGAAGGTCAGCCCCCCGACCAGCACGGGCTCGGGTCGCAACCACTCGCTCACGAAGCGATAGGCGAAGTACACCAGGAAGTAGAGCTTGATCAACTGCAGGCGGAACCAGCCCCGGGCATGCAGCCAGCCCAGCGCCACTGCCGCCAGGGCATGGAACGCCGCCTCGTAGAGCTGGGTTGGGTGCCGGGGGATGTTGTCGTGGAACAGCACTCCCCAGGGCAACGTGGTGGGAACGCCATAGCAGCAGCCCCCCACGAAGCAGGCGATGCGGCCGACCGCGATTCCCGCGGCGACTGGCATCGCGAGGCTGTCTCCCGTTTTCAGCTTGAGCCCCATTGCCGCCTTGGCCGCCTCGACCCCCGCGTAGCCCCCGACCATGCCAAACAGAATGGTCTTGCCCGAGCCCACCCACGGGCCTCCCCACGAGTCCTCGCCCAGCAGACCGGCGAACTGCGCCACTGCGAAGGGGGAACGGGCCGCCAGCATCGAACCGGAAAATGCCGCGGCGGCGATGACCCAGCGGTCCCCCCGACTGAGGGGGACCAGCCGCCGCGACCGCCGGCCCAGCCCCCACGAAACCAGCACCGCCAGCACCATCCAGGCTGTGTAGGCAGGGTTCCAGCCAGGCATCGACAGGCACCACGGCAAGGGGGAAGGCTTCGGCCCGGGGAGTCTCGCCGCGCCCTGCGGCCCGCTGGAATCACTCTAAACCCGCTTCGCAGAGCAGGGCAACCGAGCGGGGCAACCGAGCGGACCGACCGTGGCTGTTCGCCTACTGCGGCGCGCCGCCCGTCGATTCTGTCAGCCGAATCACCAGCAGCCGGCCGACCTCGGTGGCCGCTTCGCTCCCTGTCCCGCCATCCCGGTGGTCGGTGCGGTAGCCGGCGAAGAAGAGCGAGCCCAGGGTCGGTTCATTCCGTCCCTCGAACGAGATCAACGCCATCTCGCCCACCGCCAGGGTCAGGGTGAAGCGCTGGTCGTAGAACGTTTCGACCCGCTGGCCATCTTCAAAGCGGAAGCCTGCTTCGTCGGCCACCCGCCGCAACTGGTGCGGACCATGCGACACCTGGGGGACAAACTCCAGCTGTGCCCAGCCCGACTGCAGCTGCCGGACGGTGAGGCGAAATCGACACTCCGCCTCTTCCAGGACCAGTGTCTGAACTTCCCCCTCGCGCTCGACCCCGACTTCGCAGTCGGGCAGCAGGGGGCTGGCCACAATGCGAGCATCGCCGCCGGTGGGAATGAAGAAGCGGTGCCCCACCAGGTGAGCGTCGGCGGCGGTCTCCTGCAGGCTGTTGGGCTTCTCGCCAATGAGTTGCTGGAGGGCCCGGGGGGGGTTGGTCCCCACGACTCCGAGGCGGAACCCATTCCGTTTCAAGGTCTCGCGGATGCCCGATTCGAGCGCGGGGACCTGGTCGACCCGGCTCCAGAGTTCGGGACCCAGCAGGTTGTCGCCCCGGGGGCGTTCGACCACCAGCACGTCGAGGCAGACCGAATTCGGGGGAGGCTGCACCGCGGGGAGTCGACGGACCGAGTTCGCCAGCGACTCATCGAGTTTCGGCGAAAGTTCGCAGCCCAACCCCGCCACCAGCGAGGGCAGCACGGCCAGCCACACGAGCCAGCGTCGAAGGAGAGGCGTGCGGGGAACCATGAGAGCGAGACGGAAGTGAGGGCGAGGAACGGGTGGCAGAGGGATGAAAGCCGGTCACACGGACCGCGGTTCAAGTGGCAACCGCGACCACATCTGCCAGGCCGACCGAACCCAACTCGAGGGTGTCGACAGCCTTTCCGGCCCAAGGGCCAGGACAGCAGGGCGAGGCTTGTAAGACCTCTCTGCCCAAGGCGTCAACGCCCCCTCGTGCGGGACTGAGCCGGACGATGTAGAAGTTACAACCCGCCCGGCAGTCCCGCTGGTCGGCACGACGGACGATGAGCTAGAAACCGCCCCGCCAGGGGCCCCTGTGCGGCCCGGTCTCTCTCGCAACAGTCGCCGCATGCCTGATCGATCATCTCTCGATTCCTCCCGATGTCTTTCGCGGGAAGAAACCTTCGGCACATCCGAGCGCCTGGCGGTGCTGGGTCATTCGCCGGGGATTTGTAGCGGTTCTGTGACCCCCCCCTCAGCGAACTGCGGATTGCCGCGTTCGACCCTGAGCCCGGCGATCGGCCGGAGACGTCTCTCGCTGCGAGGCTGGAAGATTGTGCCGAGCGCCCGCGCGATTGGGCTGCGGGCATGGGGTCTGCGGGCGTGGGGGTTGGGGCTGCTTCTGGCCGTGGGCTGTCTGAGCGGGTGTGTGTCGAGTCCGTGGCTGGCGCAGCGGGCGGCGCGGGAGATTTCGAAAGAGAGTCTCGTCGAACTCGCCGACGAAGGCCAAGGCGATCACCTGCTCTACCTGGGGAGCCAGGGAGGCTATCACTATTTGCGGGATCGCCGGTCGTCTTATGCGGCACCGTTCAAGGTCGATGACCGGGCGTTGAAGCTGGGGCAGACGTTCCCCTTGCAGAGCGAAGAGCCCTACGTCGTTTATCCGCACGTGATCGCCGGGCGAAAGCTGGGCCAGAAACCCAAGGCACTCCCCGGGTTCTAACGCGTTCGCGCGCGAGGCGAAGCGAAATGACCGACGACAAATGACCGACCGCCGGCGAGCCTGCCAGGGACGGACGGTCGAGACCGATCGCCACGCTTGTGGCTCGAGGCCTGTCTCCGAGGCTCATGCCCGAGGTTTGTGATCGAGTCTCGAAATTGAGTCTCGGTCTCGAACCTGGCGGTTGAGGTGGGAGAGCGGTGCGGGAGAGAGGTAAAAGGCCGGAGCGGATCGATAAGCCGGGTTCTGTCGTGGGCGACCATTTTTCTGGGATGACGGTTGCCCGTCACCTCGAGCGACCTACCCGGAAGTGATACCGGGCCGAACCAGCCCGGGCCGCTGGCCAAAGCCAACGGCTCCCCCCTGTTTGGTCTTTCTCCCAGTGGGGTTTGCCCTGCCAGCCTGGTCACCCAGGCCGCGGTGCGCTCTTACCGCACCTTTTCACCCTTACCTGCCAGGACCGATCTGGAGACCAGACCAGCCCCGACGTGGCGGTTTGTTTTCTGTGGCACTGTCCCGATCCTCGCGGATGGTGGGCGTTACCCACCACTGCGTTCTGCGGAGCCCGGACTTTCCTCCCGTGAGTCGAAACTCACGCGCGGTCGCCTGATCCACTCCGGCCAGCCCCATCCTACGACCCCACCCCCCCTCAGTCCAGTCGCGGTCTTGCGCTGCCTCTTTCGCTGTGCAGCCAGCCCGGCAGGGTGCTCCCGCGCGGGATGCCCACTGGCGGGCGCCCGCCGCGCGGCGGGCCCTCGGCGGTCACTCTCGCGCGGCAGCCCGTGGCTCGGGCAGTCGCCAGCGGATCACTTCGAGCCGGGTTCGCCCATCCGCTCCCCGCCACGAACAACTCGTCACCAGCGTTCCGTCGTCCAGCTGCACTGTCGGGCCAAACCCGCCCCCCTGCGGCCGACTCCCCGTGCTGATGTCCAACTGCAGCCGGTCGGCGGTCAGGTCGACCTCGAACCCGTCGTCGGTCTCGGTCGCCACCACCGCCCGGACCCCCAGCGGTGGGTTCCGCTTGCGCACGGTGAAGGTGAGCAGCAAGCGACGATCTTGCAGCCGCAACAGCGACATGTACATCTCGCCGTAGTCCCCCAGGTCGGCTCCGCGGTCGAACGTCCGCCCCCCATCGCTCGACGACCACAGGATGAAGTGATCGTCCTGATCATCCTGCGGGGCTGTCGGTCGTCCGCGGATGGGCAGCTCGTGACTGTCGACCCGGACCAGCGCCCAGATCTTCCCCGACCGCGCCTGCCACAGCCACGTCTCGCCCCCGAAGAAGCCGTACTGGCTCTTAAAATCACGTGGTGTGCACGCGACAGGGGGCTGCCAACTGGCCCCCTGGTCGGTCGATTTCCAGACCTGGTACGGGCCTTTCCCGCCGTCGTAATCGACCCCCAGCAGCAGGGTCCCATCGGCCAGCCGCAAGACATTCCGCGACGTATGGTTCGACGCCCCGGGCTGGACCCCATCCGAGGGAATCCGCAGCGACTGCCAGGTCTCGCCCCCATCGGTCGAGCGATGCACGAACCCGCAGGTCACCCCCCACTCGTTTCGTTCATCCTGGGCCAGCAGGTGCCCGGTCAGAAACAGCGTGCCGTCGGGGAGTGCCGTCAGGTACGGCTCACGTCCCAGCAGGTCGGGCTGCCCCGGTCCCGCCCAACTTCGGCCCCCATCCCGCGAGCGGAACAGCAGCACTCGCTCGCGGACCTTGTTCCCGGGCCGCTTGTCCTGGTGAAAAGCCGCCAGCAGCAGTTCGCCCGAGGGGAGCCGCGCCAGGCTCGGCTTGTAGTCGTCGGCTTCGCCCACCGCGATCCGTTCGCAGTCGATCGGACCGGCGGGGAGTGTCCTGGGGTTGCGCACCTCAATCGCCGCTGGGCCAGTCCCCGGTCGCAACAGCCGCTCGAGGGGAATTCGCTCGAACACCACCTGCGCCTGGCTCCCCTCGTACACCAGCCCCACATGTGCGTCGTCGACCTGCACGAGGCTGGGGTAGCCCGCCCCGCGTTCTTCGTCGAGCAGCAGGCGGTGTGCGGCGGGCCATGTCAGCCCGTCATCAAAACTGACCTGCAGCGTGTGATGCGTCCGCCCCCGCTGACTCCGCGGATTGGCGAACACCAGCACGTGCCGGGGGTTGGCCGCGGGCCCGCAATCAACCCGCACCAGGCTCCCGTTGCAGTTGGGCTCGATCAGTGTCTGGCGACTGGTGGGGTGCGGCTTCCAGGTCTGGCCCAGGTCGGTCGTGACGGCGACCGCGCGAAACCGCTCGCGATCGTTCCGCATCGTCAGCATCAGCGAGCCATCGCTCAGCTGGGCGGCCTGCGGTTC
The DNA here is from genome assembly GCA_903898975.1 of uncultured Planctomycetaceae bacterium. Taxonomy (GTDB): domain Bacteria; phylum Planctomycetota; class Planctomycetia; order Planctomycetales; family Planctomycetaceae; genus UBA10511. The sequence goes on along the minus strand of CAIUHT010000613.1, from coordinate 2,661 downwards.
ATTCCCCCCCATCGCCGCGGGAGTTCCCACGGTCCAGGTTTTTCCATGGTCCCGGCTGCTCATCACCGTGGCGAACGTCGCGAGTGAGCCCTGCCCTTGCCGGCCCTGCATGGGCATCACCAGGGTCCCGTCAGCGAGGGCGATGCCCGTCTGCGGCGCGGGGGCCAGCAGCCACCACGCCGGGTCCTTGAGGGTCCGGGTGAGGTTCTCGGGAGGGCTCCAGGTCACCCCGTCATCGCGCGAGCGGACGAGCATCAGCTGCGCGCTCTTCCCCACCTCGTGCCCGGGTTCAGACCCCAGGCCCACCCATTGATGCTGGCCCTCCTTCCCCTGCATCCAGAGGGCGAAGCAGAAGATCTCGCCCGTCTGCGGGTCGACAATCAGCCCCGGGTCACTGCACCCGTTGAGCGCCTGGGGCAGCCCGCCCGCTTCCCCCATGTCCATGATGACCCGGACCGGTTCCCAGGTCTGGCCCCGGTCGACACTGCGCGACAGTCCAATGTCGATGTCTTCCTGCAGGTCGCGCCCCGCCCGGCGGCGCAGGTCGTACACGCACAGCAGCGTCCCCTGGGGGGTACGGGCGAGCGCGGGAATTCGGCTGGTGTGCACGCCATCCTGCCCGGCACGCCGCACCGCCACCCCCAGCCGATGACGCCGCGCGGGAACGTCGTCTTCAGGAATCAGTTCCTGCCCCGCCAGCACCACCTTGGGCACGTGGGCGGTTACCTGGTGCGACAGGTCGGCTCCGGGCTTCACCCGGCACGCCAGCCAGAAGACATGCCGGCCGGCGGCCAGTCGCTGCGCCAGCGGGAACGCCAACAGCTCGGTCGGTGGCAGCGGGGTCCCGATCGGGGTCTTGGCCGACCAGCCCCGCTCGGCGCCGGTCGAGAAGAGCGACACCTGGTCGAGGTCGCCCAGGTGGTCGCTCCCGGCGAGGCTGAACTCCAGTCGCTGCAACTCGACGGGGTCTCCCTCGACCTCGAGTTCAACGCGGATCAACGGGGCGTGGTCGAGTCCCGCGAGCAGGGGATGCACGAATCCACCCACCCGGGCCCGCACCCCGGCGGGGGCGGGAGCCGCGAGCAGCAGTGTCAGCCAGAAAGCGGTCCAGCCCGCAACCACAGCACACACGGGGCGAGTTGCCATACCGGGTCACTCCACAGGGACGGGAGAGAGCGTTGCCACGGGGTTCACCAGCCCTGGTGCCTGAGGTACGCGCTGTCCCACCGGGACAAGATGACTTTCTGACGGGTGTAGAACAGCACCCCTTCCATCCCCTGCACGTGCAGGTCGCCGAAGAAACTGCGATTCCAGCCCGAGAAAGAGAAGAGCGCCATCGGGGCGGGGACACCCACATTGATCCCCAGCATACCGCACTGGATCTCGCGGGAGAATTGCCGGGCCGCCCCGCCACTGGCGGTGAAGATCGAGGCCCCGTTCCCGAACGCCAGCGTGTTCATAATCGAGACCGCCTGGTCGAGGCTCTCGGTCCGCACCAGCGACAGCACCGGGCCGAAGATCTCTTCCTGGAAGAGGCGGGTCCCCGGTTCGACCCGGTCGATGAGGGTTGGGGCGACAAAGTAGCCGTGGTCGGGGAGTGGTCGCGTGCCACTGGGGACCACCTCGGCTCCCCCCGCCGCGGCCCCGGCGACATAGCCCCGCACCCGCTGCTGTGCCGACCCGTCGATGACGGGACCCATATCGGCCCGCTCGTTGGTCGAGGTGTCGTCGACCACGTACCGCCCCAGCGCGTCGACGATGCGTGTGCGCCACTGGTCGCAGGTGGCGTGCCCGACCCCCATCAGGATCGAGCCCGCCATGCACCGCTGGCCTGCGCAGCCAAACGCCGAGCCCAGGATGGCCCGCAGGGTCGACTCGGGGTCGGCATCGGGCATCACGATCAGCACGTTCTTCGCCCCACCCGCCGCCTGCACCCGTTTTCCGTGGCGGGTCGCCTGCGCGTAGACCTGTTCGGCGACCGCCGAAGACCCCACAAAGCTGACCGCCGCGACATCGGGATGCGTGCACAGCGCATCAACCACCTCGCGTCCGCCGTGCACCACATTGAGCACTCCGCCGGGCACCCCCGCTTCGCGGAGCAGCGCTGCCAGGCGGTTGGCCGTGAGCGGGACTTTCTCGCTGGGCTTCAGCACGAACGCATTCCCGCAGGCAATAGCCAGGGGGAACATCCAGAGGGGGACCATCGCGGGGAAATTGAACGGCGTGATGCCCACGCAGACCCCCAGCGGTTCCCGCAGGGTGACGGCGTCGATCTGGTCGGCGACCTGGGGGAGGCTTTCCCCCTTGATCAGGTGGGCGATGCCACAGGCGAACTCGACCACCTCGATACCCCGGCGGACATCCCCCCGGGCCTCGTCGAAGGTCTTGCCATTCTCGAGGGTGATGAGCCGGGCGAGTTCGTCGAGGTGCCGCTCCAGCAGGTCGCGATAGCGAAACAGGCACGCCGCCCGACGGGGGGCGGGGGTGGCCCGCCAGGCGGGGAAGGCGGCGACCGCCGCGGCGACGGCGAGGTCGACTTCTTCCGCCGACGACAGCGGGACCTCGGCCAGCACGGCCCCGGTCGAGGGGTTCTCGACCGGGAGCCGGGGTTGGGGGGCGGTCAGCCATTCGGCACCGACCAGGTTGGGGACCACGGCAGTC
>CAIUHT010000612.1 GCA_903898975.1 uncultured Planctomycetaceae bacterium | reverse complement strand
GGCTGTGAAGAAATCTTCACTTTCGGGGGCGACAGCAGAAAACATCGGGGAAGAGACCACTCTCCAACCCCGATTGCAGACAAACCACACCCACTCTACGATCAAGAGAACACCCTCCAACTCCGGATTCCCGTTAGAGAGTTCAGGAATCCTCCTCCCGCGGAGTCTCCGCATGCTCCTCCCTGCCCTCCTTCGCCCTCATTCGTTCCCCGGAATGACTTTTCTGCTGGGACTGCTGACGACCGCCTGGCTGCTGCCGGTCCTCCCGTCGGCCCACGCCGCCGATCGGCCGGTCGATTACAGCCGCCAGATTCGCCCGCTCTTGTCCGACCTGTGCTTCAAGTGCCACGGTCCCGATGAGCAGGAGCGGAAGGCAGGCCTGAGGCTGGATATCCCCGCAGATGTGCTGAAGGTTCAGGCGTCTGGCTCGGCCGCCGTGGTGCCCCAGCAGCCCGACGCCAGCGAGCTGCTCGCCCGCCTGGTGTCGACCAATCCCGATGAGGTCATGCCCCCGCCGGCCACGGGGAAGAAAATGACACCGGCCCAGGTTGAGCTGATTCGCCGCTGGATCGCCGAAGGAGCCTCGATGAAGGCCCATTGGGCGTTCGTCCCGCCCCAACCGGCCGATCCTCCTGTCGTCGCCAACCCGGGCTTTGTCCGCAACTCGATCGATCAGTTCGTGTTGGCCCGCCTGCAGGCGGAGGGGCTCGAACCCTCCCCCGAGGCCGACAAGGCCACCCTGCTCAGGCGGGTGACACTGGATCTCACCGGCCTGCCCCCCACCCCGGCTGAACTCGACGCCTTCCTGGCCGACACGACGCCGCAGGCCTACGAACAGGCGGTTGATCGGCTGCTGCAAAGCAGCCGGTACGGCGAGCACCAGGCCCGCTACTGGCTCGATGCCGCCCGCTACGGGGACACGCATGGGCTGCATCTTGACAACGAGCGGTCGATGTGGCCCTATCGCCAGTGGGTCATCGAGGCATTCAACCGCAACCAGCCATTCGACCAGTTCACTATTGAGCAATTGGCGGGAGATCTGCTGCCGGAACCGTCCCTCGAGCAGCGCGTCGCCACCGGGTTCAATCGCTGCAACGTTTCGACCAGCGAGGGTGGCTCGATCGACGACGAGGTGCTGGTGCGCTACACCGTCGATCGCGTGGAAACGACCTCAACCGTGTTCCTCGGGCTGACACTGGGGTGCGCGGTCTGCCACGACCACAAGTATGACCCGTTCAGCCAGCGCGAGTTCTACCAGATGTCGGCCTTCTTCAACAGTTTCGCCGAGGCGGCGATGGATGGGAACGCCTTGGGTCCCCCGCCTGTGCTCAAGGTGCCGCAACCCGAACAATCGCGACGCCTGGCTGAACTGGAAGGCCAGGTCGCCGCCGCCCGGGCGAAGGTTCCCGCCCTCCTCGACGCCATCGAGTACACCGACCCGACCCCCAACCCGCCCGAACAACTCGAGCCTGCCGAGTATGTCTGGATCGACGACGATCTCCCCGCGGGGGCCAAGGCGCAGGGGGACAGCCCCTGGGAGTTCGTCAACAAAGAGCAGTTCGCCGTGCTCAGCGGGACGAAGGCGTCGGTTCGCACCGCTCCCGGCCTGAGCCAGCACTTCTTCACCGATGCCACCGATGGCCTGGTGGTCGGGGAAGGCGACAAACTGTTCGCGCATGTGTTCCTCGATCCGCAGAATCCTCCCAAGGAGATCATGCTGCAGTGGAATGACGGGGCCTGGGAACATCGGGCCACCTGGGGGGCCGATGAGATTGCGTGGGGGGCTCCCAACTCTCCCTCCCGGCTCCCGCAGGGGGACCTGCCCAAGACGGGAGAGTGGGTCCGGCTCGAAGTCGAGGCGGCCAAGGTGGGCCTGAACCCCGGGGCGGTCATCCGCGGCTGGGCGTTCACCCAGTTTGGTGGCAAGGTCTACTGGGACAAGGCGGGCATCGTGTCGAAGACCCCCCAGGCCGGGGCGGGATTCGATTCTCTGGCCGTGTGGGAACGTTTCCAGCGATCGCTGGCCAAGTCGAGCCTCCCGGGGCCGGTGCTGGAGGCGGTCAAGCTGCCCGCCGAGCAGCGGTCTCCCGAGCAGCAGAAGCTGGTGCGTCATCACTTCTTCGAAAAAGTGTGCCCGCTCACCAAGCCCAGGATTGAGCCGGTCGTGCAGGAATTGGCCGCTCTCGAAAAGCAGCGGGCCGAGGTGGACGGATCGATTCCGCTCACCATGGTGACCGCCGAGATGCCCAACCGCCGGGACGCCTTTGTGCTGGTGCGCGGGCAATACGACAAGCGAGCCGACAAGGTCGAAGCGGCGACCCCTTCGGCCCTGCCTCCCATGGC
>CAIUHT010000611.1 GCA_903898975.1 uncultured Planctomycetaceae bacterium | reverse complement strand
TCACTCCCAGCACAAGCCAACTCAAACGCACGATCAGGAGGGACCCGATTCCGCAGGGACCGACCCAGGGGGGAGATATCCACGTGTGCTGATCGGGCGGGCGGGCCGATTTCGATACGTTTCGGACTTCGGGGCAATATGGTCGTTTGATCACATTGCGAGTGGGGGTTGCGGGATTGGGTGTTGCGGGTTTGGGTGGTAGGGCAAGCGGGGGTTTTTGGGGAAGACAACGCCTCTTTACCGATTTGGAGAGATCGAACACAATCGGCCGCGCGTTGGGCTGGGACTGCCCGGCACGTCCCCCGGATGGGGGGTTTCAGACTTCTTCTTCGCAGGGATGCGAACGGCATGCGCAAAATCTTGGGCTTCCTGATGACGGTTGCCTTGGGTGCCGGGCTGATGGCCATGGCGTACGAATTTCACGTCGTCCGCACCCCGGAACGCTTTCAACTGGTCCGCAAGCAACCTCCCGACTGGCGGGATGCGTATGTCGATGTGCGGGGGTGGAAGTCGCGGGATTGGTCGGCTCACCCGGTGCTGAAGCGGAACGTGGCTCAGAACCGGCTGGAGTCGATCATGGACAAGAGCGGATCGGTTCCGCTCCCGCCCCCGTGGTACAAGTCGATTTCGTTCAGCGGCTCAGCCTCTGAAGAAGAGGAAGAGACGGGCGAACTGCCCGACGACATGGAGCCTCCCGTCGAGCGGCAGCCTGCCCGGGACGCAGAGAGTGAGGGAGAGACCGAGGAGTTTGAACCGGTTCCCGCGCCGCGGTTCGATGGTGCCGCGCGGCCGCAGCATTCTGAATCGCCCGTGCGTTGAGCGGGACCCCGACCCCGGTTCACCCCTCTCGACCCGCTCTCCCCGCATGACCTTCCCCGCATGACTTTCTCTGTGGCCTTGGGTGATGTTCGCCCACAGACCGTCTCTTCGCCGGCGGGAAGCCTGGCTGGGGAACTGGCCCAGCGACTGCTCGACATGCAGTGGCAGCCCCGGGCCCCGGCACGACTGGGGGGCACCAGCCGCGCGGCTGTGACCGCCTGTGCCGAGGGGGGCTGGACGGTTGCGGCACTTATCGACCAACTGCGGCAGACGTCCAATCGCGACGCGGTTCGCGTGGTGAAGCGGGGCCCGCATCGCACGGTCTACCGGGTCGCTGTCGCGGGGGGCGGGGTGTATGTGAAGCACTTTCACCCGCGGGGCTGGTTCAACTGGCTGAAGCACTTTGTGCGGGCGACTCGAGCCGAGCACGAGGCGGAGGTCGCCACCCTCTTGGCCGACCGGGGACTGCCTGTCCCCGAAGTGCTGGCGTGGGGGCGGCGACATCGGCTTGGTTCGCCCTGTGAAAGCGTGCTGGTGACCCGCGAGGTGCCTGGGGCAGTGGCGCTCGAAGATTGGCCCGGGCTGCTGCGGGGGCTGTCGCCCCGAGAGCGGGTGGAGGCACGCCACAAGGTCGCCGAGGCAGTGGGGAGCCTGGTGGGGCGGTTGCATCGGGCGGGGGTCCGGCATCGCGACCTGCATGCCGGGAATGTGCTGGTGTCGCGCCCCGCCCCCGGGGCCTGCCAGCTGACGCTGATTGACCTGCAGGCGATTCACTTCGGCCCAGTGCCTGCGGCGGGTGGATGGGTGTCCCCACCGGCAGCGTTGCACCTGGCGTTGACGGGACAGACCTCGGCGGCGGACCGGCTGCGGTTCTGGCGAGCCTTTCAAACCGCCGCGATGGACGTGGCTGCTGCGGGAACTGCCGGGCGGGGAGTCACAGCGTCCACTGCGGAGCCGGCGATGATTGCCAGCGCGGGTGGCGCCAGCGCGAGTGGCGGCAGTGCGGGTGGCGGCAGTGCCTTGGCCTCGACGCCTGTGAGCGGCGGGATGGGTGAGCGAACAGCCGCGCGGGTGGCGGCCCGGGCCGAGCAGCGGCGGGTGCTGCAGCGGGCGGCGGACAGCCTGGCCGAGGAGACACTGCGGGGCTGGGACCGGGCCGACCGGGCGTTTGCCCGAGGGAATCGGCATGTGCGGCGGATGCGTGCGGGGGGGCACACACTGCGGGGAGTGGCGACACTTCCCGAAGGCTGGTTGCGGGAAGTGGTGGGGAACCCGGAGTCGCTGTTCGACCCCGAGCGCCGGCGGGCGACGTTCAAGCAGACGCATCGCTGCCGGGTGGTGCTGGCGCGGGTCCCGGGGTTGCCGGGCGTGGGGGAGGTGTGCGTGAAGGGGGTGGTCCCGGGACGGGCGATCGCGCGGTGGCTGTTGCGGGTGCGCTGGTCGCCGGTTCGGCGGGCGTGGGAGTTGGGGCATGCGTTGCTGAGGCGGGGGATTTCCACCCCCAGGCCGCTGGCCTGTGTCGATTCGAGTCCCGGGCTGGGGGGGATGGGCTACCTGGTGACCGAGGCATTGCCTGCCACGCAGACGGCGCGAGAGCTGGTCGCGGCACGAGCGGGGCAGCCGGGCAGGGCGCAGGCGTTGTGGCCGTGGGGGCGTCGGCTGGCGAAGCAACTCCGCCGGCTGCATGCGTGTCACTTCGACCATCGCGACCTGAAGCTGGCGAACGTACTGGTCGCCGGGGGTGGGGCGCAGTCGGCTGCCAACGTCGCGGCGATTGGTCAGGCCGAGATTCTTCAGGCCGAGAGTTCGCAGGCCGAGATCGCCCTGAGAGGGACAGTCGCGAGCGGGACTGCCGCGCTGGAGGCGGGGGGCATTCCCCCGGACGTCGGCGGCGTGATGGCGGGCGACGACTGTCGAGGTGTGAACCCACGGGCGGGGGGGACTCCGCAGGTCTGGTTGCTCGACCTGGATGGGATTCGGCGGTGGCGGCGGTTGCCGAGGGCCCGGCGGGTGCAGAATTTGGCCCGACTGCATGTGAGCCTGGCGGCCCAGGGGGTCGATTCGACGTGGTTGCGGGTGCGGTTTTTGCAGGTCTACCTGGCGGGAAGTGGGGAAGACTGGAGGGATTGGTGGAACTGGGTGGCCAGTGCGGCCCGAAGGAAGCAGGACCAGAACGCACGGCGGGGTCGGCCGATTAGTTAGTGAACCTCTGCCGGTTGTGCCGATTGGAGTGGTGAGTCCTCCTTCCCGATGAAGCGTCGCATGTCACAAAACGAACCGCGCCCCAGCTGCAGGCCCAACTCTCCGGGGGGAATGACCCGGCGGGGGATGCTGGGGCTGTTGGCCGGGGGGTGTGGCTGGTGGTGGTCGGGGTGTGCCACGACCGAGCACCCGCACAAGATTGCGTTGCCCTCGCGGCACCTGCTGGAAGCCGAGCAGTTGCAGGTGGTGAGCGACTTCAAGATCGAGCAGGGGCACCCGGTGATTGTCGATCTGCAGCGGCTGCGGCTGCAGGTGTCGGACACGCTGGGGTTGCCGCTGGGTGAGCGGCCGGTGGTGGTCTACCTGTTCCCGAACGAACTCGACTACACGCAGTACCTGCAGACGCGGTTCCCCGATTTTCCGTCGCGACGGGCGTATTTCATCGAGACGGCGGGGCGGGATCTGTCGGTCTACACGTGGTGGGGCGACCAGATTGGGGAAGACCTGCGGCACGAGTACACGCACGGGCTGTTGCACGCCAGCCTGGTGAACGTTCCGCTGTGGCTCGACGAGGGGCTGGCGGAGTACTTCGAGGTGGGCGGGGTGGTTCCCGGGCAGATCAACAACGAGCACGCGCAGCTGCTGGTGGTGGGTGTGCAGCGGGGGGCGTGGCGACCCAACCTGGACCGGCTGGAGTCGCTGGAAAAAGTCGAAGAGATGCGGCGGTCTGATTACCGCGAGTCTTGGGCGTGGGTGCACTTCATGCTGCACTCCTCCGCCGACACGCGGATGGTGCTGCTGCAGTATCTGGACGATCTGCGCACGAACCCAAACCC
>CAIUHT010000610.1 GCA_903898975.1 uncultured Planctomycetaceae bacterium | reverse complement strand
TCCCGCCCGAGGCCCTTGCCGGACTGTTCAACATCTTCGAATCGTCGAAGGGCTCGCGGGGGACGGGCATCGGCCTGGCGGTGAGCCGGAAAATCATCCGCGAGCATGGCGGTGACATCGAGGTCCGCTCTCCACCGGGAGACGGGGCGACGTTCATCCTCGCCTGGCCACTGATTGCCGAGGAACCGACACTGGTTCCCCCAACTGGCGAGTGACAGCGGGGCGAGTGACACAGCGGGACCAGTGACAGCAGGGCGATGGCGGGGAGGTGCCTCCCGACTGCCATCGGCCCGATCGTGAATCTCAAGACCAACCCGACCGTGGCCGTTCTCTCCCGGCGAACGGGGCTGGGCACACCGGTGTCTTAAAACAGTTCCAGCAGGGGACCACTCGACTCGACGAGGCTGAACGGTCGGTTCTGCCGGTCGTACGCGGTGAGATCGTCGATGCCGAGGCTGTGATAGATGGTGTGGGCGATCTCGGCGGGACTGCAGGGGCGGTCGGCCGGGAACTCGGCGTACCGGTCACTGGAGCCGTAGGCCTGACCGCCACGAATGCCTCCCCCCGCCAGCAAAACCGACTGGCAGGCGGGCCAGTGGTCGCGCCCGGCTCCACCGGGGCCCCCCGAACGGGGATCGCCAATCTTCGGTTTGCGTCCCATTTCGCTGGTGACAATCACCAGTGTTTCATCCAGCAGGCCCCGCTCGGCCAGGTCCTCCAGCAACGTGCTGAACGGCCGGTCAAACTCGGGAAGCAGCCGGTCTTTCAGGCAGTTGAAGTTGTTGCCATGCGTGTCCCAGCCACCGCCACTCTTGCAGAGACTGTCGAGTTCCTTGTTCGCCTTGTAGAAGACGGTGATGAAGGGAACTCCAGCCTCGACCAGGCGGCGGGCCAGCAGCAGCGACATGCCCATGATCCCGGTCGAGTACCGTTCACGCAGCGCCTCGGGTTCGGCCGACAGGTCGAACGCGCTCTTGGTGGTGGGCGAGGTCAGCAGCGAGAACGCCTTCGACTGGTGCTTGCTGTAGTTCCCCAGTTCCCCCCGCGCCTCGGCCCGACGCTGCGCCAGGTCGACCTGTTCCAGCAGCGTGCGGCGGTGCAGCATTCGCTCGGGAGAGAGGTCTCCCTGCAGGGCCAGAGCCGGGGTGGCGAAGTTGAGGGGAGACTCGCGCGAACCATCGACGAACAGCGGGTCGTACTCGATCCCGAGGCGGGCGGCAAACTGCCCCGGGCGTGTGTACTCGGGAGCCCCTTCCTTCTGCGGCAGGGTGATGGCCGACGGGAGGCTCGGATGCGGCGGCCGTTTCGACGAGACGACCGAGGCGATCGAGGGCCAGTCCTCAGGATACGGGGTGCGGGCGTTGAGCAGCCGGTGAAAGGTCTGGTCGGGAGCATGCCCGGTCAGGTTGTAGTAATAGCCGGCATGATGATCGCCGGTCCCCCGGCCATGATCCCCCACCGACCGCACAATCGCCAGGCGATGCGCCTGCTGTGCCGTGAGGGGGAGATGTTCGCACAGCTCGATGCCGGGGGCGTTGGTCTGGATCGGCTGGAAGGTGCCGCGGTACTCGGCCGGGGCCTGGGGCTTCATGTCCCAGGTGTCAATATGCGAGGCCCCACCCGAGAGGAAGATGAGAATCGCCGATTTGGCCGGTCGGGACCCCGAGAGACTGGGAGCCGCCAGCACGGGAGCCGCGAGATTCGTCCCCAGATACGACAAACCCCCGGCGACCAGGAAGGTCCGCCGGTCGAGCGGGAAATGGGGAGTCCTGTGACGGGCGGGGGGGACGTTGGGCATGGGAGCCTCATTCCAACGGCAATGGCGGGACCGACCTCAACGCATCGGAGTCGACCAGTATATCGGTCCCGGTGGGGGGAGTCGATCAGGGCGGCAGCCGCTGTGCGTCCGGGTTTCCGGCGATTCGCAGCCAGTTCGCCCGTGGTCTCCGGCCGCGGGCTGGGGAAATCAGCCTGGCGGAGCCTGTTCGCGTTCCCGCGTGGAGAGTTCCCGCAAGCGACGCCGTTCGCGCCAGAACTCGAACACCCCCGGCAGGATCGAGACGAAGATGATCCCCAGAATGACCAGCTTGAAGTTCTTCTGG
>CAIUHT010000609.1 GCA_903898975.1 uncultured Planctomycetaceae bacterium | reverse complement strand
GTGCTCGCGACCAATGCGTTCGCGTCGCAGGCGTTTCCGCAGTGAAGATGGGTGACTGGTTCAGCGCTGGTGACCGCGTTCGTTCCACGCCCAGCGATACAGATTTCGCGAGTCGCTTGCCGCGGCACCTGCCGAGGGCGCCCCCAGCACGACCACAATCAGCTCATCGCTCCCGCGTTTCCCGCAGGAAACCAGGCACGATCCCGCCGCCCGCGTGTAGCCAGTCTTGACCCCTTCATAGCCCTCGACCGCCAGCAGCCGATTCGTATTGCGCCAGGTCACGCGGCGGGTCGCCCCATCGGCTGAGGTCACGCGCGCGGTGTGTTCCCGCGTTCGCACAATCTCTCGAAACAGCTTGTGCTTGAGCGCCTGCTCGGTGACCCGCGCCAGGTCCCGGGCACTCGAGGTGTGCTTTGAAGAGGGCAACCCGTGTGGGTTCAGATACCGGGTTTCCCGCAATCCCAGACGCTTGGCCTCTTTGTTCATTTCCCCGATGAACGCCCCCAGCGGGTCCTTCCCTTCCCCATCGAGCCGACGTCCCAGGAATCGCCCCACCGCCACCGCGGCGTCATTCCCGGAAGGCAACAGCATCCCGTACAGCAACTCGCCCAAAGGCAGGCGATCGCCCGCCTTGAGATCGCAGCTTGAGCCCTCCACCTTGTCGGCGGTCTCGTCGAAGGTCACCGTCTGCTGGAGCAGGCTGGGCTCTTGTTCAGCCATCTTCAAGGCAACCAGGGCGGTCATCACCTTCGTCGTGCTTGCCACCTCGCGGGCGGTCCCTGCCCCCACGCTGCTCCACAACACCGCCCCATCCCTGGCATTCGCAATCGCCCAGACCTGGCAGCTCGTGAAGGGGCGTCCTTTCAGGCTGTCCGCCGCTTCTTTCGCGGGCAAGGGCTTCAGCGCTGTTCCTGCGACGGTCTGCACTTCACCGGGCCCAGGCTCGGCCGGAGGGGCCCGGTCGTCGTCTTGTTGATCCTCGTCTCGTCCCTCGTTGTCGACTCGCCCTGCCCCCACCTGCGGCACCACTTCCACCTCGCACCCGCCCCCGTCCGCTTCGGTCGAATCTTTCGCTGGCGGGTTGAAGTGGTCGTAGACCTCACGGGCAATCCGCGCACACAGCAGGTCCCCCTCGTTCTCTTCGCCCCAGCTTTTGTCTTCGTTCTCGGCTGTCAGCACGCACAGGGCCACCGTTCCCTTCGGGGTTTCCATCAGTCCCGCCGCTGTCCGCGCGGCGTCAACCGACCCGGTCTTGAACGCCAGCTTGGTCCCCTCGGGCAACAGCTTGGGGAACTTCAGCTTGTCGTCGCAGGTCATCAGGTGCGCCTTCATGGCCGCACTCGCCTGCCCGCTGACCAGCTCTCCCGCGTGCAGCAGCTTGAACAGCTTCAACATCTCGGACGCGGTCGTGCTTCCCAGTCCAAACTGCCGACTCCGCTCCGGGGCCAGCGAGGTTTCCCGCAGGTAGACCTTGGAATGCAGCCGGGTCTCGGGACACCCCAGTTCTCCCATCGCCAGCGACGTGGCCGGCAGTCCGATCTGGTCGATCACCAGGTTCGTCGCCGTGTTGTCCGAGAAGGCAATCATCAGCCGAATCGCATCCCGCAGCGCGAACCGCGACCCGACCGAAAAATGCGGCGTCAGGATGCCCGCCCCGGGCACCTTGTCGGTCTGCTTCAGCTCGAGCATCTGG